>JBBSKK010000457.1:0-3627 GCA_038256395.1 Cytophagales bacterium
CCCCTTGTCCAATACGCGCCGCGCGGCTTTCGTGGAAAATTTTGATCATCTCACCCCCGCTCTTCTCCACAATAAGTAAGTGAAAGGTATTGGTACCCAGGTCAATTATGCCAATTCGATTCATTCTATTATTAGGTTAAGGGTCAATGCGGGGCGCCCCGAGGCGGTCAATGGTGAAGGGGGCTACGCTGATACTGCATACATCAACGAAAGATGTTAAAAATAGCGGAATTACCGTTAACCAACCGCCTTAAAATAATTATTCCAAGCGAATATCTAGCATTAAGATGCTGATTATGTTGACTTTAAACTCATAAACTCATAAACTCATAAACTCATAAACTCCCTACGTCTTGATTTTCACGCAAAACTATGCTTTCTTTGCAGTCCCAATTTTTGAAAGCCAACAAAAAATACCATATAGTTCTATGCTGATTATCAACATAAAAGACAACGAGTCGATCGACCGCGCCCTGAAGCGGTACAAAAAGAAATTTGAAAGAACTGGCACCATGCGCCAGTTGCGCACCCGCCAGGCTTTCACCAAGCCTTCCGTTAAGCGTCGCCACGAGATTCTCAACGCCGTTTACAAGCAGCAAACTTACGGGCATTTGGAGGACTAGTTGACGGTTTCTGCACAACAGTGCCTTACTTGGTTATTGTCTGTGATGAATGGGAAAGGTTCACCCTTTTTCTGTTCAATATATTTTTATAGGAAAGGCCGTCTTGCGCAAGATGGCCTTTTTTAATGGATAAATGATTTTCGTACCTTGGGTTCATTATCCATTATCTTTTGTCCCTTGTCCAATCTCTTCCTCGACCACCTTCGCTACGAAAAGCGCCTGAGCGAACACACGCTGACAGCCTACGCCAGCGATTTGGATCAGATGGCCAAGTACCTTCTGTTTCAGTACGAGTGCAATACACCCGAAACGGCCACGGCTCCGATGCTGCGCTCTTGGGTGGTAAGTTTGGTGGAAGAAGGGTTGAATGCCACTTCGGTTAACCGCAAAATGGCCACGCTGCGCTCCTTTTACGGATTTTTGCGCCGCCGCCAACTCATCACCGACAATCCCGCCCGCAATTTGCAGTCGCTGAAAACCAAGCGTAAGCTTCCCGCTTTTGTGGAAGAGAAGGCGATGGAACTGCTGTTCGACGAAGTGGAATTTACCGAAGATTTCGCCGGCCTGCGCGACCGCGTGATTCTGGAATTGTTGTACGGCACCGGAATGCGGCTTTCGGAGTTACTGGCTCTGGAATGGGACAATATCGACTCTGCGTCGCGTCTCGTGCGGGTAATGGGCAAGCGATCCAAGGAGCGGCTCATTCCGATTACGAACTCGCTCACGAAATTACTTACCCAATACATAGCGGAAAGAATCCCCGCCGAAAGCACCGACCGCCTGATTCTGACGGACGCAAACAAAGCCGCCTACCCGGTTTTTATCCAAAGAATCGTAAAAAAGTACCTGTCTGCCGTCACGACTTTGTCCCAAAAAAGTCCGCACGTGCTGCGGCACACCTACGCCACGCACCTGCTCAACCGTGGCGCCGACCTTAACGCCATCAAGGAACTACTCGGCCATGCCAACCTCGCCGCCACCCAGATTTACACCCACAACTCCATCGAAAAACTCAAAAAATCCCACCAGCAGGCGCACCCAAAAGCTTAGTTCAGTTGACAGTGGATAGTGGACGGTTGACAGTGATAAATTTGGTTTCAAAGGTTTAAAACCGCTTTTTTTGAGATATATTTGCTTTTTCAGGGAAAGAAAAAGCACTTATCTGAATATGAAGACAACGGGAAATTTTCATCCCCACTCAGCTTTTTCACTTCAAAAAAATAACTGTCAACCATCAACTGTCCACCAAATAAATGAACCAAGTTTTCCAGCAAGCCGTCGTTACGAAGTACAATATTTTCAACAGCCTGTTTCTGAGTCTGCCGTATCGCGGTGTTTTTCAGACGGGTTCGCTACTGCCGCTGCTCACGCAGAAATGCGAGGAGGGGTTTGAAAAAGGCAAGTCGCCGCGCCAGATCATCGAGCATTTTTTCAGCGAGTATTTGGAAGAAGCCACTAACAAACAGCGCATGGATTTGCTGTTTGCCTTTATCCAATACATCGAGCGGCAGGTGGTATTGTTCGATTCGGTGGAGGATGCGGCCTTCGACCTGACCCACGAAATGGATGGCAAAGGCTCGGCTAAGTTCCTGGCCGACCGCCTGGATACCGATGCGTTGCGCAAGAAAATGCTGGACAAATTGCAGGATTTCAGCGTCCGTATCGTCTTGACGGCCCACCCCACGCAGTTTTATCCGGGTAAGGTGTTGGGGATCATCAACGATCTGGAAGAATCGATTCGCATCAACGACTTCACGGCGGTCAACCAGTTGATATTGCAACTGGGCAAAACAGCTTTTATCAACCACACCAAGCCCACGCCCTACGACGAGGCAGTAAGCTTGACGTGGTTTTTGGAGAATGTCTTCTACGACGCCATCCCGGCCATTCTTAAAAAACTCATCGATAATCTCGGCATGTCGGCCCACGACTGGCCGTATCCTAACGTGTTCCGGTTGGGTTTCTGGCCCGGCGGCGACCGCGACGGCAACCCGTTCGTCAACGCCGACATAACGCTCAAAGTAGCGGCCAAACTGCGCGACTCGCTGCTGCGCAGCTACTACCGCGACATTCGTAACTTAAAGCGCCGCCTGACTTTCAAGGGCGTGGAGGATACCGTGGCCACGATGGAGCGCAAGATGAACAGCACCATTTTTGGTCCCGAGTCCGAAGGCTACCAGAGCGCCGACGAACTGATGGCCGAACTACAGCAGACGCGGCAGGTACTCGTGGACAAGCACCAAGGGCTTTTTCTGGATATTCTGGATGATTTTATCCTGAAAGTCAAGCTGTTCGGTTTCTTTTTTGCCAGTATCGACATCCGGCAGGACAGCCGCAAGCACCTCAAAGCGTGGGAGGATATCCTGAAAAGGCTGCAATCCAAGATTCCGCTGCTGAAATACGACGACTACCAGAACTGGGACGAAGCCCGCAAAATAGAACTGCTGCTCTCGCTCAACATTCCGCTGCGCGAGGACGATTACGAGGACGTCACAACCAAGGATATTCTCGGTTCGATGCGCACCATTTCGACTATTCAGCAGCGCAACGGGCTGCCGGGGGCGCATCGCTACGTGATCAGCAACTCCCAAACGGCACTGGACATTATGGGCGTGGTGGCTTTGGCCAAAAACCTGGTCGCCGACCAGAACGGCCACCTGACGCTGGACGTGGTGCCACTCTTCGAGACGGTGGACGACCTGGCCAACGCCGCCGACGTGATGCGAATACTTTACGAAAACGACTACTACCGCGCTCACCTCAACCGTCGCGATAACCACCAAACGATCATGGTCGGCTTTTCCGACGGCACCAAAGACGGAGGCTACCTCCGTGCCAACTGGTCGATCTATGGTGCGAAAGAAGAACTCACCAAAGTCTCGCGCGAATTCGGCATTAAGGTCACGTTCTTCGACGGTAGGGGAGGACCTCCCGGCCGCGGCGGCGGGAATAACCAGAATTTCTACGCCTCGCTCGGCAAGGAAATCGAGGATAAAGAAGTGCA
>JBBSKK010000458.1:0-3607 GCA_038256395.1 Cytophagales bacterium
CCCAATAAACTAATTACCATTAAAATTTTTACGGTCGTTTTCCTGATTTTGATTTTTATATTATTAAACATAGTGGATTCAAGTAATAAATGCAACACCCTCGTTATTTAGGGTAGTGTTTTGAAAAACTTCATCAGGTGATCGATAACCGAATCTCTTCCTGGGTCTTTGGTTTAAAATTTCGATTACTTCGTTGACTCTTTGCTCGGTGATTCGGCTAAAATTCATTCCTTTCGGGAAGTATTGTCTAACCAGCCCGTCGCAACGGCGATCCGATCAAATTTTCATTCGCGCGGCACAGGCCGCCCTGCTCGCTCCCAGCCGGTTGAGGGTACATTTCCAATTACTGCTAACTCTGTATCCGCTGTTTTTAGAAAACACCGACCCTACCTTTGACCGGGAACATACATATTTGGGAGGTAAGGTCGGCATTCAACAAGGGTTTCAGAATTTCAGCGTCAGAACGCGTGAACTATCCCGAGACCCACAGAAACGTAATTGAGGTTGACGGCGTTGGTCACGCTACCTACGGTGAGGTCACGGGCCAGCGAGCGGTAGCGCACCTCAGGTTGTATCCGCCACCGATCGCCGAGGGGAAGCACCAGACCTGCCTCGACCTGCCAACCGAAGCCGTGGCCCGAGTCGGCGACGCGGCCGCCATCGGTAGCCTCGACTTCGATGTGGTTCCACAATCCCCCCGCCCGAATCAGGTAGCTGATTTTGGAATCGTTGATTGGATGAATGAACTGTAGGCCGTAGGTGTAGCCCGTTTCCTCGAAGTCGGCTTCATTGCCCGCAAAAGACTGCCCACCGTTGAACCGATTCCAGCTCCATCCCGCGTAGAGGCCCAGGTGCGGCAGAAAGCGGTAGGCGATAGTTGCCTCGGCCCCAAAACCCGTTTTCAGGTTGGCGTCACCGAGATCCGTCGTGGCGAAATTGACACCGGGTCGGAGTTCGATACTCCAGCGGTTCTGGGCCTGCGCCGCGAGCGACAAGCCCATTAAAATGACGGCCACCATGCCAACTAGTGGAAGGCGTCCGTTTTTGCTGTGAAAGAGTGAAGTTTTCATAACTGAGTAATTCAGATGGACAATTTGTACACCACAAAGAAAACCGCTAAGCTTCTTTGATTCAATAACCTAGGTTAGGGCGCTGGATGAGAATACTCAGCCTTACTACCTATATCCTCACCAAACTTTCTCGATTTTTCAGTAGCGACGGTTACGTTACTTGCGTCCGTTCGGTTTTTGTCGTTTACCCTTGCCTGATGAATGTTGGGTTGGTCGTATTCAATGTCGGTGATTTCCCAATCGTAGTAATTGAAGTCACCTTCGGGGAGTTTCCAGGTCGCATAGCCCTGGGTGGGAATTTTCACCCCCTGGCGGGCTTCCCACACCTTGCAGGTCACCACCCAGGGTACGAGCTGGCTGTCTTTGCCGTTCTCCATGTAGCTCCTGGCAGACACGGAAACCAGGCGGTGGCGTTCGTCGAAATGGAACACCGCCGAGGCTGTGATTCCCTCGTACGTCATGGAGGCTTGGGCGCGGTCGTCGTCGACTGCTTTCCACTTGAGGTAAGGAATCAGGGCCGCCGAGGGAACCCAGCAGATTTCGCCCAGGAAACGGAGTAAAGTCCCCTGGTCAATTTTTGGACCTCTGGCATTGGCCAGCGGAATCATCGACAGGGCCTTGATCAGCATATGGCCCCGGCCACCGATGTATTTGTCCCGGCCCCTGATGGGCAGGAAAGAAAAGGCCCGAAGGTCGGCTTTCCAGACAAAACCAGGCCGATCGACCCGGATGAACTGCTCAGCCTCGACGGGAAAATAGTACCCGATGGGGCTGGTGTGCATAGTGCCCTCCTGCCGAAGCCTGACCGTGCTTACCTCTTTTTTGCCTATCACGCCGGATTCCGTAAGCCATTTTTGCACCGGGAGGGGCAATCCCGTCAGTCGCTCAGCGGTAACGACCTTAGCCTTTGACCCCGGCTGAGAGAACAACGCCTGGATTTCGGAGTCGATCTGCTTACCAAAGCGATCCTTAGAATAGGCAAAGGCCAACACCAGGGCAATGAAGATATTGACCGGGGTACCCACCCAGGCGTCGGGCCAGTAAAAGACGATGAGGGCCTGGGACAAAACCAGCGCCAGCAATGCGGTTGGCATCCAATAACTTCGCCGACGGAAGCACCCCAAAGAGGCCATCATGAACAATAAGTAAGCCACAAACCAGCCCGCACCCAGCACCCTGGTCGTGGCTTCCGACACCGGAATGAGCGACTTCCCGCTCAACAGACTAACCTCGGCGAGTTCCCACTGCTTGGCAAATCCTAGTAAATGAATCAGCCCGTGTACGAGCATGAAAGTTGCAAAGAGAATGCGTGACATAGCGATTAGGGTTTGGGGTTTCAGGATTTTGTACTCTGTCTTGTTGTTTTAAGAAAGCACGATGCCTAACACATAGAAGCCTTGTACCTACTGGCCGTTCTTTGGCTTTCGTGAAAAGTGAATTGGTTGAGCAGACTGCGGGCAATTTGCTGCAAAGCATCTTCGGTCAGAAAACCCTGGTGGGCCGTCAGCATGACCTTGGGGTGCTGACGCAAACGGTTCAGTAGTTCGTCGGCCACGCCCTTTTTCGAGTAGTCGTAGTGGAAGTAGGCGCGTTCCCGCTCGTACACGTCTGCTGCGTAACCCGCCAGTAAATTGTGGTCGAGGGCATCTAAAACAGCCCCGGTGTCCACCAGTCGCCCCCGGCCCGAATTGACCAGGATCGCGGTGGGTTTCATGGCCGCCAGGGACTTTTCGTTGATGAGGTATTCTGTGTTTTGGTTAAGTGGACAATGAAGCGACACGATGTCCGATGTCCGAAACAATTCATCCAGAGCCACATACCGCACCTCAGTAACGGGGATTCGGCGGTCAGGGCGAATGTCGTAGGCAATTACTTTGCAACCGAATCCCCGCATGATGCTGGCAAAGGCTTTGCCGATGTGTCCCGCTCCGATCACGCCTACCGTCTTGCCGTGCAGGTCGAAGCCCGTCAGGCCGTCGATGCTGAAATTGCCCGCCCTTACGCGCTGCTGTGCTTCGGGCAGGTGCCGAACCAGCCCCATCAGCAGGGTAGCGGCTTGTTCAGCCACGGAGTAGGGCGAGTAGCCCGGCACGTGCAGCAACTCCATTCCCAGCATATTCATAGCCGCCTGGTCTACATTGTCCAGGCCCACGCATCGCATCCCCACCACGGACACTCCCTGGGCCATGAGAGCTTCGAGTACCGGGCGGCTGAGGTCGTCGTTTACGAATCCACACACAGCATCGTGGCTCTTGGCCAGGTGGGACGTTTTGGGTCCAAGCGGCTCAGAGAAGAATGTGATTTCGTGGCGTCCGCGAAAAGATTCAAATTGATCTTTCTCAAAGGCGTGGGTGCTGAAGAAGGCGATTTTCATTAGTCGTATTGTTTTTCTGGTACGGTAGCAAAGTTGGCGTTTTTGTCCCGGCCGAGCCATGACGAAGGTCAACCGCCGGATTGATTATAGCCAGTAGTCGGCTGAATGTTTCCCCGGCCATGCTACTGAAAATCATTCGCTAACCTGAAGCACGTCAGGGTAC
>JBBSKK010000459.1:0-3602 GCA_038256395.1 Cytophagales bacterium
CCGTTCTGCTGTTCATATTGGCTGTTGGGTCGCCAGCTATCGCCGCGTTTGTATTGGTAAAATGAGTAATAATTTAGCTTGCCGTCCGCCACCGTGCCGCCCAGACTATTGAAGGAATTGAAAAAGCCGAACGAGCCGCCCGTCTGCCGGGTGGTGAACTCGATGGGTTTGTTGCGCGGGCCTTTGCGCATGATGAAATTGACCAGGCCGCCAAACTGCGGCCCGTACTGCAAACTGGCCGCACCGCGAATGATTTCGATCTTGTCGAGGGCTTCCGCCGAGGGCGTATAGTAGCTTTCGGGATAGCCCAAGGCGTCGGCGCTGATGTCGTAGCCGTTTTGCCGGATGTTGAAATTGGAGGAGCGGTTGGGACTCAGCCCGCGTCCGCCGATACCCAGTTGCAGCCCGCCGCGGTCGTATTCCCAGATGTTGAGTCCGGGGACGCGGGCGTAGATTTGCCGGGTGTTATTCGTCGCCAGATTGGCGTTCAGGTTGCGCACATTGATGAGTTCCGTTTTTTTGCTGGCGTAAATCGCCGTACCCGAAACGTCGTTCAACTTACCCGAAATGGTCTCGGTATTTTGCCCAAAAATGACCACTTCTTTCGTCAACACGTTGACCGCTTCTTCGAGCTGAATATCCAGCCGTAAACCCGCTTTGGTAACGTTCAGCGTATCGGTGTAGGTTTTATAGCCCAGCAAGCTTACATCCAATAAGTACCTACCCGGTGTAATTTTCCCAAAACGAAAAAAACCGTTGTCGTTGCTGATTTCCACCCCGCCGCCGGGCGACAGCCGCACGATGGCACCCGGAATGGCCTCGTTGCCTTCTCGGACGATGCCTTCCACGAAGGCGGTTTTTTGACTATACGCCAGGAAAGTCAGCGAGCAAAAGAAACTTATAAGGAGACCTTTCCGAATCATGGTACTTAATTTTCGTAATGCAAAACCCAGTCGTAAGGCCGCAAGCTCAGTTTTTTGTCCGCCAGATCGACCGTTGAGTCGACAAACAGCCGCGAAGGCGCACCGTTGAGCGTCACGTATACCTCGGCGTATACTTTTGGTTCCGCTACACCTTTGGTCTTGAATACTTTTTCCAAATGATGCGCGTATTTTAATATCAAATCGGGTTGGGTACTCATCATCTTTTCCTGCAAAAGATTCAGGTGTTGTTTGTTATCCACCGCGAAAGACTTTTGTCCCGTCCGATCTTTCACCGTAAAGTAGGCGGCGCCGGCTTTTTCCATGAGCATCACGCGCCACGAGAAGCGGTAACCCTGCTCGGTCCAAAACAGTTTTCCAGGATACAGCAGGAAGCGCAGCGGAAACAGGAGCTGAAAGGCCACGTACAAGGCAGCAAAAAAGTACACTCCCTTTTTGTATTTAAATTCATAAACCTGCTGAGTCATGTAATGCTTTCCGGCCCGCAGGAACGACAATAATTTGGTATGAAATTCCCCCGAAAAAAAGATCAAACTACTCAGAATCATGACGTATGGGAACATCCCGATGGCCGGAAAGAACAGGGCAGTGGCCCCGTGAAAAATCAGGACGAACAGGTAGGCGACGGGACGGGCACGCCGATTGAGCAGAAAAAAGACGATGAACAAATCGTAGCCCGCGCCAAACCACGAAAACAGGTAAGCGACCCATTCGTCGTACATGAACGGCCCGATCAGCGGCAAGTGGCTTTTGGCGGGAAGCCAGGTTTTCATCGGCTCGGCCCGCAGCAGCCAATCGGCGTCGAGCTTGGCGAGTCCGGCAAAAATGTACACGATCGCCATCTGAAATCGCAGGATTCCAATGCTCCAAAGCGGCGTTTGCCTACGCCGCTGCACCAAACCAAAACGAGCGTCGAGGGCGTAGTCGCGGTTGGCGGGCAGCCAAATCAGCAGGAACGCGACCAGGCTAACGAAGTAATAGTGATTGAGATAGGTCGTAACGTCGATTAGCTCCACGTAGGTGAAGCCGAGGAAAAAGACGACGATTGCGGGACGGTAAAACAGCCCCAAAGCGATGAGCAGCGCCGCTATGATGAGCGCCCCAAAAAGCAGGTGCATCCCGATTTGTCCCAGCGGCTGCACCCATCCGAAACCCCAATAGGTGAAGTGAAAAGTAGGTTCGATATAACTGCTTTCGATCCAGCCCCGCGCCCAAAACCGCAGCAAACTCCCGAACATCAGCAGTCCGAAGGTAATCCGAAAGGTAGCCAGCGGCGCGAGGGAAACCGGACGATTGCCATCCGGCCATTTAATCGCCATCGTTGTCCTGGTAGGTGATTTGGACCGAGGTAGCCGAGGCGACGTCCGTTTTGATCAGCGTCAGCAGCTTTTGTACCTGCCGGTAGGCTTCATCCACTTGGGTGGGGTTTTTGGAAAAAGAAGTAGCCATCGGTTGCGGAATGGCCTCGATGGCTTTGATCGCGACATCGAACTGAGTCAGTACCTGCTGAGTAAGGGCATCTTTTTTCAACAAAACTAAATAGTTCGCGATGCCGTCGCCCTGACCGCCCGCGAAGTAGTTTTTCAAGCTGGTAAGATTGGCGACCGCCAACTCTTTCGTGAGTCCCGAGTAGTACCCTTCGGACTTGTCGGCGAAAACGATGCCGTTGGACAACTTGCCAAACGGCCAGCCAATACGCGGGCCTTTCATGCGGTCCATTTCGTAGGCAAACTGGTTGACTAGAAAGGCAATGGAACTACCGACATCGGTTTTGAGGGAAGTCGTGAAGGTCGTTTTGTAAGCCCCGTTCCACTGGCCCAGAGTATTGGCCGTCAGCGATTTCATCCGCGCCAGTACGTCCCGGACATATTTCTTTCGGGCCACCGCCTGTGTACCCGTGAACTTCTCCACGGCATCGGGCGCAAACAGCAGGTAATCCAGAGTCGGAAAACCCTGAATACTGTCGTTGACGACGGGCAACTCAAAGTTATAACTTGCCGCCGCAATAGCCTGCTCAATCTTCTTCGGAGCGGCCGGGAATGTGTTGAGATAGTTGTTGTACAGCAAAGCCGAAGCCGGGCCGAAATAAGCGGCAGCCGTTGCCTGATAACTCAGATAGGCCGCTTTATAGGCGGGTCGTGCCGCTTCCAGCGTAGTTGCCGAAGGTTTGTCCAAAAAACCGTTGAGCTGCGTTTCCAACGTCGCAAGGTTTGTGTTCAATTCGCTATACGCCGGAATAATGATCCGATTCGCGTAGTTGGTCAGCATGGCGGTTTTGAAAGCGTCGTTGCTGGTAGCCGGAGGATCGGTGGGGTCGGTCTTTTTAGTGCAGGAATAAAACGCGGCGCTTGCCAGCAATAGGGCTACGAAGTAGTTGGAACGGAAGCGGGTCATTTTTGATTATTGGGTATAACTAATTAATTATTAATGACTTGGCAGGCACTAAAAGATAGTATCCTACCAAGTCATGAAAGAAACATTGAAGTTACTGCATTAATTTTCCGTAGGCTTCGGTGAGGACGGCCTGCGCCTCCTTCAACTTGGTGTTGCTGGCGTCTTCGGCCAGGGTGTAGTAGCTGGTATTCAGGATGTCCACTAGTTTCTGGTAATTCGCGGCGGTCAGTTTGCTGTTGGCCGGGCGGTATTTCAGCGCGGCCGCAA
>JBBSKK010000460.1:0-3602 GCA_038256395.1 Cytophagales bacterium
AATGTGATTGAGCCGCATGAATACGCTGAATTATTTCCTCATTATTTCAAAAACCCCGAACTGCGCCGCAGAAATGCGTTTTGTTATATTGATGCCCGTGACCTGGGACAGATTGTAGATTTATGTTTGAAAAAAGATGACCTGGGTTATCAGGTTTTCAATGCTGGAAACGATCAAAACGGTGCGATTATCCCCAGTAAAGAATTGGCTGAACAGTTTTTCCCTGGTGTGCCAATTACTCGCGAATTGAAAAAAAATGAAGCATTGTTTTCAAATCGAAAAATCCGTGAAGTTCTGGGGTTCAAAGAACAACATTACTGGCAGAAATATTTGAAATGGGACGCGTAGTTGCAAACACCCGCATAAGAAAAATGACTAAGCACGGCTTGGCGCTACTGCTTCCTGACCGTACCTACGCCGTATCGTTTCACCTGCCGTATTTTGAGTTGGTTGTCGACAACTTCTACTTTTTTCAAATCCATGAAGGTACCCTCGGCGTCGTAGAAACCAACCATGCAGGAGAGATCATTTTCATGCTTCTGCACGTCGACTTTGGGCTGGTGGCCGAAGTTGGGGATATCGATGCTATCTTTTACATCCATCATTTTGTAGGTGACGGCCACCCGATAGCGGAACCGCAGCGGGGTTTCATACAGTTTCACCGCGAATTTAAACTGATTCAGCGCATCGGGGACGGGCGCGGAGTAGGTGGCTACCGGCTTGGGGTCGACGTTGGTCCGCACTCTGGGAATCGTGTCGTTCACGACGACCCGTTTTTCGGGACCATCCGCTTTCTTTTGGGTGTTGTTGCAGCCGGCCGCAAAAGCCAGCAGGGAAAGCAAAACGAGTATTCTCATACCTTATGGGTGGTTGACGATAGGGAATGGCTAGAGCGGGGATGAAATAAAATAGTTGCACGCAAAAGTACTGTATGCTACTTTTCTAACACCAACTTATTTCTTCAAAAATGCATTTACAATCCTAAGACTTTCCTTTGGGCTTTCTTCCCATAACAGGATTTGTATTTATTTGATTTAGAGTCTATTAACGCTATTGCTCCACGTATGTGCAAAAGGCGTTTTGTTGAGGCGAAGATACCATTTCTCGGTCTGGAACGATATTTTTCATCCATTTCCGAAATGAACAAACTCGTAAAAATCATGAGACAAACAAACAGCTTTCATCTGGTACTGCTTTTGATGCTCTTCGCGTCATTATCCGCTACCGCTCAGAACCGGAATTTCAAAATAGGCATTAAGGCCGGAACAAATTTGTCCAGCCTCTCGGGCGACGATATTGTTTCTTCCAACGACCCCTCGATACGAATCGGCGACAAAAGTACCCGACTCACGGGCTTTGTGGGGGGCGTATTTTTCCGGCTGGGTAGTTCTATTTTCATTCAACCTGAGGTACTGCTCTCCCAGAAAGGAGGTACTTTCAACGTGTTTCGGAGTGGGGTGAGCAACCAGAACAACGAGGTCAAGGTGCGGTTTTCCAATCTCGACGTCCCGGTACTTTTCGGTATCAGAATCGGCGATGTGCTTCGAATCAATGCCGGGCCAATCGCTTCGCTGCGCTTATCGGAGAACGGCGGACTGCGGGACGCACTCAATGAAGTCGGAGCCACTGGCGTAGAGGACAGCTTTAAGCGGGCGGCACTCGGCTACCAGGTAGGTGTCGGTTTTGACATCGGCAACCTGAATCTGGACCTCCGGTATGAGGGGAATGCCTCCAATATCATCGACACCAACACCGCCTCTTCTAATTTCAATTCCCAGTTGAGGCGGAAAAACAACCTTTTCCAGGCCACTTTGGGCTTTGTGATATTTTAAATACTCCCGTTATTTTTTTAAAAATTGAAGCGTATGAAAACTGTAAAGACAAGTATGTTCTTATTGCTGGCGTTCAGCGTCTGCTCCCTGCCCTCCTGCAAAAACAGTAAGCTTTCCAACCAGGAAAAAGGTGCCATCATCGGCGCCGGAACGGGGGCGGTTGCCGGGGCCGTCATCGGCAACAAATCGGGTAGCACGGCCGTCGGAGCGATTATCGGTGCCGCCGTGGGCGGCACTGCCGGAACGTTAATCGGGCTGTACATGGACAAACAAGCCCGCAAACTGGAAGAAAAGGTGAAAGGTGCCAAGGTGGAGCGAATCGGTGAAGGAATAAAGATGACTTTCGACTCTGGTCTGCTTTTCGACTTTGACTCCTACGCACTAACGGCAGAAACCCGCAAGAATCTCAATAACATGGCGGAAGTCTTGAACGAGTACGAGGAAACCGACATCCTGATCGAGGGCCATACAGATAGCAAAGGCACAGACAGCTACAACCAAAATCTGTCGGAAAAGCGCGCTCAGGCTGTCTCGACCTATCTCAGAGCAAAAAATGTAAAATCAAAGCGACTCGAGTCAGTGGGATACGGCGAAACCCAACCGATCGCAACCGAGCCTGACAAGCAAGCCCTAAATCGGAGGGTGGAAGTTGTCATTACAGCCAATAAAAAGCTGAAGCGCGATATCAAGCGCAAGGTAGAGAAGGAAGGGGCGACAAGCCGGTAAGTAACCTGAAGCAATTCTAAGACAAGAAATCAAAGACCGAAGAAAGGATGAAGTTTGACACGGAGGTACTTATCATCGGTTCGGGCTTTGGAGCTGCGGTCGCCGCGCTTCGTTTCGCCGAAGCGGGCAAAAAAGTAGTAGTACTGGAAAGAGGGGGCTGGATCAGCCGGGAAAATTTCGAGGCGGACGCCAACCTGTTCTGGCAGCCGGACAAGGGGCGCTACGGGATGAATGATTTAAGGAAACGGGGCGAACACATCATTCCCTGGCTGGGGGCGGGCGTAGGCGGCGGCTCGCACGTGTACGCTGGTACGTTAAAGCGTCGGGTTTTTTTCGATGATTTCCCGAGCGGCATTACGGTCGAAGAAATGCGGCCCTACTACGAACTGGGCGAGCAGATGATGGGCGCCGTAAAGTACCCCGACTACGCGCCCTACGATCAACTGCCCTCCTACAAACTTTTCCGAAAAGCCGAGCGAAAACTTGCCGCCAAGTACCCTGATCTCGTGGAGAAACAAGGCGACATCCTGTTGGCGATTTCCTATGCTCCGGCGGGAGGCGTTCCCGGAAGCACCTTCACGAACGCCCACGGCGCCCCCCAGCGGTACTCCGACCCCAGCGAACAGAAAATTTTGGGCGGAGAGATCGACGTGAAAAATACGCTCGATAAAAACTACCTCTTTCTGGCGCAGCAGCGCGGGGCGGAAATCAGGCCCTTTTCGGAAGTGACCAAAATTGAACCCTTGCCGCATGGAGGTTACCGGGTACACTGGCGAAACCCGCGCGAAGACAGCGACCAAACCGGCAGCATCAGCACCAAAATCCTGGTTGCCGCAGCGGGTACCA
The DNA here is from genome assembly GCA_038256395.1 of Cytophagales bacterium. GTDB lineage: Bacteria > Bacteroidota > Bacteroidia > Cytophagales > Spirosomataceae > Persicitalea. Next base: position 3,405 of record JBBSKK010000460.1, read on the forward strand.
TCGGAACTACTCAGCTATTGATGCAAAACAAGGAGGTACACAAAACACTGCCCAAGGTGTCGTCGCGCCTGGGGAAAGGGTACCATAGCAATGGAGATTACATAGCATTTATGGTACCTAAGAAAGGGCTAGCCCTTTCGTGGGCGGGAGTGCTTACTGCGATGGCGGGAGCCTTTTTGAAAAACGAAAAGATAATTG
>JBBSKK010000461.1:0-3590 GCA_038256395.1 Cytophagales bacterium
CAGTAACGCACGACCGGGTCTTTGTCGGCAAGCATCTTCCTGATTTGTCCTAAATTTTCAGGATTCCCCTGCGAAACCAGCTCGGCGGCCCCCACCACTTTCTCCACGTCGTACCGATCGCTGCGGGCGTAGTCGTAGAGCGACGTGCGGTTAGATATCTCCTCCATCATCGCCTCCGGCAGAAATCCCACGTCCTTGACCTCGATGGCGTAATCGTGGTTAGCCTTTCGCATCTGTTCCAGCACGGCTTGGTACTTTGGATCGTTGGCCAAATTGTTGACGTTGTGCGGGTCGGCCTCCACATCGAAGAGTTCTTCCACGGGCTTGGTTTCCCAGAACTTTCGCTGTACCTCGTTTAGTGTCCCCGCTTTGTAAGCCGCTTCCCAGGACTTCATGGAAGGCGCACGCCAGAGATACTCGATGTACTGGCCGTAAATCTTATGCGGCATGTAGTTGCGGATGTAACGGTACCGCTTGTCGCGCAGTCCGCGCACCAGGTCCATGCGCTCGTCCATCCGGCCCCGGAAGGCGTGGGCGTACTCGCGCGGGGCGGCGGACTGTTTGCCAAGAAATGGTTTTCCCTGCAAGTATTCGGGAACATTTACGTCCGCCAGACTAAGAACTGTGGGCGCGAAATCCAGGAAAGTCACGATGCGGTCGGTTTTGGTGCCGGGCTTTCCCGGTGCCAGGTGGGCGTATTTCTTGGGAAAGCGAACCACCAGCGGAATGTGCAGCCCCGACTCGTACATGAACCGCTTGCTGCGGCCCAGCACCCCGCCGTGGTCGCTGTAATAAAACACTATGGTGTTCTCGGCCTCGCCGGATTTTTCCAAATCAGCCAGTACTTTGCCGACAAAAGTGTCCATATCTTCGACCTTGTCGTAGTATTGCGCCCAGTCGTGCCGCATTTCGGGCGTGTCGGGATGGTAGGGCGGCAGCGTCACATCGTCGGGCCTGTGGCGTAGTTCAGCAGTTGGAATTGGCTTGTGAACCGAGCTTTCGTGAGAAATCGTGGTGTTGAAGATGGCAAAAAACGGCTGCCCCGGCTTGCGGTTGGCGTAAGTGGCATTGTTACTCGACTCGTCCCAGGCGTCTTCCTGATCCTTAGCGACATTGTAGTCTTTCTTGACGTTGTTGCTGGTGTAGTACCCCACCTCTTTTAAGTATTTTGGATAAAACTTGACAAAAGCCGGGATGGCGTACTTACTCCGCATATTCTCCGTCCCGATGGAGGGCGGGTACATGCCGGTAATCAAAGTCGAGCGCGATGGCGCGCACACGGGCGCGGTGGCAAAGGCATTGGTGTACAGTACGCCTTCCTTTGCCAGCTTATCAATATTTGGCGTCGTTGCGAACTTATCCCCGTAAGCCCCAATAAACGGGCTATTATCCTCACTTACAATCCAAAGGATGTTGGGCGGACGATCGGTGGTCTGGGCTTTGGTACTCAGGAAACCCGCAAATAGAAAAATAGCGAATGTAATGTTACAACCTTTCACATCTAATAATTCTTATTTCCATTTTTAAAAGGGGCCTTTTTTGTTAATCCGATCTGCATTTTTTGCTGCTCCGGGCATTTCACCGCGTTGGTCTTTGGCGGGAAGGGGTTTTCCCGTATCCCGGTGGTACCAGTCGGGCGTGATGTTTTCGGGAAAGGTATCGCCCGTTTCGCTCTGCCATTGTTTAAGTATCTTTTTCAGAGTTTCTACTTTCTGACCATACGCCGGGTTATCGACTAAATTTCTTTCCTGAATCAAATCGGTACGAACATCAAAAAACTCTTCAGGCGGGCGCGGTGTGCGGAATACATCCTCCTGAATTGGCGTCAATCCTCCCTCCAGTCGGGCCGCTTTCAGGTCCAGCGCCGAAGGGCTTTGGTTGGCGTCGATGGGTCCCTCATTGGTGAGTTGTGGACGTCGGTTGATCAGATACAGGTAGTCCTTCGTACGTACCGCCCGTTCGTAGGCCGCATAGTCATGCCAGTTATGTTCCGAGAAAACGTAGTTTCTGAATTTCTTTTGTGGATTTTTCAATAATTCAAAAAAACTCACGCCCTGTACAGTTGTCGATGGTCCGGCATTGGCTACCTGCAGCAACGTGGGGGCTAGGTCGATGCTGCTGACCATACTCTCGCAAACGGCTCCCGGTTTCTTAATTCCTGTGGGCCATTTGATCACAAATGGGGTACGCATGCCCGTGTCATACACACGCGTCTTGCTACCCGAAAAAGGGCGGCCATTGTCGGCCATGAAGATTATGATGGTGTTATCGGCGATACCCTGCCGCTCCAGCTCATCCTCCAGCTCGCCTAGGTAGCGGTCGATGCGACCGATTTCATTGTAATAGGATGCCAAATCGGTGCGTGTATCTTTGGTATCCAACAGGGGAGGGGGAATAGTGACGTCGGTACCGGGGTTGTGCGGCTGCGGAAAACTGTCCACTTCCGACCAGGGGCGGTGGGCATCGAAGGCCGCGAACCAAAAGAAAAAAGGTTTGTCCCTGGGGCGGGACTGCAAAAGCGGTACCCATTGCTGTTCGCCGCCTTCCCCCACTAATTTCCTGTCATTCACCATTAGGTCGTAGGCACGACGGGTGTTGGGGCCTTCATGAAACTTGCCCGAATGCGCGGTGTAGTACCCCGCCTTTTTCATCAGTTCCGGAAAATAGTCGAGGTGGGCAGGTAGGGGCGTGTGTAGTTCGGCCGCACCGGTGTTGTGCGGGTAGCGACCGGTGAGAATACTCGTGCGGCTGGGACTACACGAACTGGCCGTGAGGTAGAAATTGGTGAATTTGATGCCATCCTTCGCCATGCGGTCGATGTTGGGCGTACGGATGCGGGCATTGCCATAGCAGCCTATATCTTCGGCGGAGATGTCGTCACCGATGATGAAAATGATGTTGGGGGGCGCAGTAGGGAGATTGGCCCGGGAACCCGCCAGACCAGTGCAGACGGCGAACGAAAGGGTAGAAAATAGAATCAGAAATGAGCGTATTATCATTATTTGTACAGGATTTGACCAAAAGAAGAAACTAAGCAAGCCCAGGATTCAGGAATAGAAACCTACCGATTGCCGCGCACCAGGGCGTTTTCTTTTTGGTAGTCGGGGTTTTTTACAGGCAATTCAAGATTCATATCTTTTATCCAACCGAAGAGCTCTGTACGTAGCTCGCGGGTGATTCCGGGCCTTAGGACTGCCAGGTCTTTGGATTCTCCTTCATCGGCTTCAATGTCGTAGAGTTCAGTCAGTGCTTCGGTATGGTAGACACCGCCATTATCGAGATCGATGTAATCGCCGAAATGCTCGATCAGTTTGTAGCGTCCCTTTCGGATAGCCGCTCCGGGGGTCGCGCCCCACTGAATGTCGTAAAGCGGAGCATACCAATATAGAGACCGATCCGGTAGGTTGGTACCTTTAAATGACGGCCGAATAGAAATACCATCCGTTTGGCTGAGGGTGGGTGACTGCCCGGCCAAATCCCGTAGGGTAGGGAGCAAATCGGTCGCTTGTACGAGGGTGTTACTCTCACTGCCTGGCCTGATTTCGCCGGGGTAGCGGATCAGCAGCGGGGTGCGGATGCCGCCCTCGTAA
>JBBSKK010000462.1:0-3587 GCA_038256395.1 Cytophagales bacterium
TCACCTTATCGTGCTGGCCTATGGGCAGGGCGAGAACATTGGCCTGGTGACGGGCGGAAAAATGAAAACGGCTCTGCCCATCGCTTTGGCGAATCCGGTATTTGTGGATGTGGATGGAAACGGTTTTAGGCCTAACCGGGATTTGCTGGGCCAACCGTTGCCGACGGGTAAAAAGAAGGAAGACGACGCGGAGGTGGAATGAGAAGGGAGCCACTTACCACCACTGCCATTCCGAGCGATGTTTTTTGAGATAAGCCACCGCTGACGTAGCACCGTAGTACCGAATTTCGCCCGATTCGTAGCGAATCACGCAGACCAATCGCCCGTTTTTCGTTTCCGGGCAAGTTGTTTTTTAGTAATTCCCCGCCGGGCGCTTGCCTTGCCGTGACAAAGGCTTTTACCACTTCGGGGTTGGCAATGGGAGAACGCAGCGTTTGAGCAGAACTGACCAATTGACCAAGCGAAGCCAGATCGAAAAATTCTCCCTCGGGGTACTTACGCAGTTCGAGGTAGCTGGTTCGGGGTTTGTAATACAGTTTCCAGGGCAACCCCACCGCCACGCCAGGTTCATTGGGGCCGGACTGACTGAACAGACGGTATAAATCCACCTTTTGAAAGAAAGACCAGTACCACGGCCCGTTCTTCCAGGGCGCTTTTTCAATCCACGCTTGCTGACCGTTTTTGAAACAGGAATCGGCGCGGGGAACGGGAACGTCCAGCAGTTTCAGTGCGTACACAGCCGGATAGGTCCAGGCTACGTCGGTGTAATCCAGGTCGTAAGGTCCGAAAGCACCGTTTGGTTTCTGGCAGGACAACACATAACGCGCCGCCGCATCGGCGTCCACCGGCACGGTTTGGGCCATTGTTCCGTGCGTCATTCCCAAAAATAAGCCAATCCCCAAATGAAGCCTTGAACCTCTCATTCTGCCAGAATTTTTTAAAAATTATCTTACTTTGGACTCGGATCCCATCTTGCCATTTTACAAAAAAAATTGAAACTAAACAGTTCTCGCCCGAAACGATGCCAAAAATTTCTCTTTTTACCCTTTTCTTCCTGTCAAGTACCTTAGCTTACGCCCAATACGAAACCCGCTTTGAAAAAAGCCAGGGAACCCAAACCCCCACCTACGAAGAGGGCATCGCCTACTACCAGCGCCTGGCCAAGGATTTTCCCCAAATTCAGATGCAGGCCAAAGGACTCACCGACAGCGGCAAGCCTCTGCATTTGGTATTGTATTCCCACAATCGCCAATTTGACATAACAAAACTCAAAGCGCAGGGACAAGCCGTTGTGCTGATTAACAACGCTATCCACGCCGGCGAGTCGGATGGCGTGGACGCCTCCATGATGTTGCTACGTGACATCGCGCTGCACCCGGAACGCTTCCCACAACTCGACAGCGTGGTGCTGGCCATCATTCCGTTTTACAACATCGGTGGGGTTTTGAATCGCAACAGCACTACCCGAGTCAACCAGGAAGGCCCGGAAGAATACGGCTTTCGGGGCAATGCCCGCAACTACGACCTCAACCGCGATTTTATCAAGGCCGACACTCGCAACGCCCGCAGTTTCGCCGCTATTTTCCACGAACTCGATCCTGATCTGTTCGTCGATACCCACGTCAGCAACGGGGCCGATTACCAGTACGTGATGACGTTCGACAACACGCAGGAAAACAAATTGGGCGGTGTGTTGGGCGAATTCGAGCGCAATACTTTCCTGCCCTTTATGCACCAACACATGAAGGAAGCGGGCTACGAAGCCACGCCTTACGTCAATGCTTGGGACCAAACGCCGGATAAAGGTTTCGTGCAGTTTCCCGACTGGCCCCGCTACTCCACGGGTTACGCGGCCCTGTTTCACACCATCGGCATGATGACCGAAACCCACATGCTGAAACCCTACGATCAGCGGGTGAAAGCTACTTACGCCTACCTGGAAGGCACAACCCAAGTGTTGGCGCGGTACCGCCGCCCCATTCTCGCCATGCGGAAGGAAGCAAAGGAGACCGTGAAAACGCAGAAAACTTTTCCCCTGACCTGGGAAGTCAACCGGGATAAGCCGACGCAAATCGACTTCAAAGGCTACGAACCGGAATACCCCAACAGCGAAGTGAGCGGCCAAAAGCGGCTCTACTACAACCGCGACAAACCCTTTACCAAAACGATCCCTTTTTACAATCTCTACGAACCCTCCGAGCTAGTAGAAAAGCCGGAAGCCTACCTCATTACGCAGGGCTGGCACAATGTAATCGACCTGCTGAAACTGAACGGTGCGCAGATGCGGCCCCTGTCGCGCGACACGGTGATGCGGGTGGAGGTTTATCAAATTGAAGACGTAAAAACCTCCTCTCAACCTTATGAAGGCCACTACTGGCACACTAGTGTGAATGTAAAAAAGGAACTAAAAGAGTTGCCGTTCCGAAAAGGCGATTGGTACGTTCCCGTCAATCAATCGGTCAACCGCTACATCGTCGAAACGCTGGAACCGAAGGGCGTGGATTCATTTTTTAAGTGGAATTTCTTCGACACGATTCTGCAAGCCAAGGAAGGCTTTTCGGCTTACGTATTCGAAGACCTGGCGGCGAAGCTTTTGCGCGAAACCCCGGGATTGCAAAAGGAAATGAAAGAGAAAATCGCCACGGACGCCTCCTTTGCTAAAAGCGCCGATGCCCAACTGGATTATATTTACGAACACTCGAAGTACCGAGAGAAGGAGTACCTGCGCTATCCGGTTTTCAGGGTTCCAATGAAATAAATTCTCTTAAAAAGATGATTTAGGAATGATTAAAAAATAACCTAGTGTAAATTACTGACTCTACACACCCCGGAGGGGTCAGCGGTTAATAGCCAGGAAGTTAATCCAGTCAATTGCGCCCCAGAGGGGCCGGCCCCTCTGGGGCGGGGCGTTTTTCCAACCTGTTTTTCTATTAACCGCTGACCCCTCCGGGGTAAAAGGTACCAACTTATTTTTTACCAGTTACTTAAAAATCTAAAAACCAACGCAATGAATATCTTCACTAAAATACTGCTGTTACTTTTCCTAACTGTTATTTCCTGCAAAAGCCAGGAAACCACCAGCCAAATCTTCCTCGCTTTCACGGGTGCCACCCTCATCGACGGAAGCGGCGGTGAACCGATTCAGGACGGTGTATTACTTATTCAAAATGGACGAGTAGTCGCTGTTGGGTCGAAAGCCGAAATCAAAATCCCCGAAAAAACCACGGTTAAAGACGTGACAGGCAAATTCATCATGCCCGGTATCATCAACGGCCACGGCCACGTGGGTTACGTCAAAGGCATCGAGGGCGGACATTATTCTGCCGAAAACATCATCGACAACCTAGCTACTTATGCCCGCTATGGCGTTACCACCGTCGTGAGCCTGGGCGGCGACCAAGCCGAGGCCGTGCCACTGCGAGCGATCAACGACACGGCCACTGCCCAACGGGCGCGGCTGTTCATCGCGGGGGAAGTCATTACCGGCGATACGCCCGCCGAAGCGGAAAAAGTGATTGAAAAGAACGCCAAAACGGGCGTCGATTTTATGAAAATAAGGGTGGACGACAATTTGGGCACCTCGCCCA
>JBBSKK010000463.1:0-3577 GCA_038256395.1 Cytophagales bacterium
GCACCATCGTCGCCCAGGAAAAGGACTTCCAGGCGGCGTGGTTTCGCGGGGTCGGCGTTGATCGTTTGGGCCGAGCTTGGGCTGCCGGTAGCGAAGGTGAGGACTAGGGCCAGAAAAGATAACAGTTTTCTCATTTGTTTTTATTCTAAAAATTCACTTGGAAATAATCAATCTTGCTGCGTAATTCTTACTTGTCGATGCACGCTTATCTAAAACTAACGAAAAAGGAGAATCTACTTTTTCAACGCCACAATAGCCCCTTTGACCTGGGTGGCCGGCGACAGCGTGTCGGTAACTAAAAATCAGGGGTAATTCACGGGTTCTCGCTTTTCAAATTTCCGTTTAATAACTTTTAAACTTTTTAATTTGGAATTACAGGTGGTAAACCCTACCATTGCATTCTTTTTTGGTAAAAAGTGTATTCCTAAAAGCGTTATTGTCGAGAGTCATTAGTGATTTGGACGGCTAGCATTTTAACTGGTTTGGCTACATAACAAATTGTCCAGTAACTCTTCTTTTATTCATTGCCTAAAATCGTGCAGTTGCCTGCATAGTATATGAACGTCAGTAAGCAGCACAAAATCGCGGTAATCGGTCTAGGATATGTAGGGCTTCCCTTGGCGGTAGAATTTAGCAAACAGTGGCAGGTAGTAGGGTTTGATACAAGTGCCACCCGGGTCTCCCAACTCCTGGCTGGGGTGGATCACACGCTGGAAGTGAGTGAAGAGCAACTCGTTGCCTCTTCGAATTTGACTCTTTCCAACCAAATTGACGACTTACAGGACTGTAACATTTATATAGTTACCGTACCGACGCCAATCGATCAGTTTAACAAACCCGATCTGACCTCCCTGACAAGTGCCTCTACCATGGTAGGCAAGCTACTGAAAAAAGGCGACGTCGTGGTATATGAGTCGACCGTCTATCCCGGCTGCACCGAAGAAGAATGCGTACCCATTCTGGAAAAACACAGCGGGTTGAAATTCAATGAGGATTTCTTCTGTGGTTATTCACCCGAGCGAATCAACCCCGGTGACAAGGAGCGGACTTTGACCAAAATATTAAAAATCGTGGCCGGATCCACGCCCGAAATAACCAAGTTACTGAGCGAGTTGTACGGCTCGATCATCACGGCGGGTATTTACGAAGCACCTTCTATTCAGGTAGCCGAGGCGGCCAAAGCCATTGAAAACGCCCAGCGAGATATTAATATTTCGTTCGTCAATGAGCTGGCTTTGATATTCGACCGCATGGGAATCGACACTACCGAGGTACTCGAAGCGGCCGGAACGAAGTGGAATTTCCTCCACTTTAAGCCTGGCCTTGTTGGGGGACACTGTATCGGAGTCGATCCCTATTATCTGGTTCATAAAGCCCAAAGCCTGGGCTATCTTCCACAGGTGATTTCGTCGGGACGGCTCGTCAACGACGGCATGGGGGCTTTCGTTGCCAAAAAACTGATTAAGGCCATGATCGCCCGGGGAGTCACGCTGCAATCGAGCCGGGTGCTTATCCTGGGAGTAACTTTCAAGGAAAACTGCCCCGACATCCGCAATACCAAAGTGGTGGACGTGTACCGCGAACTGCGGGATTTCGGCCTGCCCGTCGATGTGTACGACCCCTGGGCCATTGCCGAGGAGGTGCAGCACGAATACGGACTGACGCTTACTGAAAATATCGACGAAGGGCGATACGACGGGATCATCCTGGCGGTAGCCCACCGCGAATTTTTCTCGCTTCCCATCGAGAATTATCGAAAAGACGAAACATCGGTTATCTTCGACACTAAATCCATTTTTGATAGAAAACTGGTGGATTTAAGATTTTAGCCCTACTTTTGCTTACGTAAACCTACTCATGAAAATTAACGACAGAAATTTGGAAAACGTAACCCCTCCCCCTCATGAGTGCAGATTCTACTTTCACCATCGGTCAAAGTGCGGCCATCTATGTCACCCCTCGACCCCTTCATTCCTACGACCTATATCCCACTTCTGCTGAATCAGCTGACAGGGTCGGTGAGCTAACGCCGTACCCATCGGAATTGGCCGAATTCGGAGAATGGAAGCCCGTGTCCCATCTACAGGTTAGCGAGGAGAAGGGCTTTGACACCCACTCCCATCTGTATTTGACCGATCTGTTGCTCAGAGCCCACAATCCCGCCCTGCTTTTTGAAAAATTGCGGATCGGATTGTCGGAGAATCAGCACCTGGCTTTTCGGGTAGCCACCGCCGAAAACATAAAAAATGAAGTCAGGAATAAGTATCCCTCCCTGATTTTTAATCTATACTACCTGTTTCATTTTGCGGGTCGACGGGTGCTGCCCAAGGTGAAAGGACTGAGGAAAATCAGCCGCCTATTGAATATCCCGGTAGATATGTCCAAGGCCGAAATCATGGGGCGCCTGATCTACCACGGCTTTGACATTGTGGGTATCCAGGAAACCAGCGAGCAAACACTTTTCGTCACCCGTCCTCAAGATTCCGACGCTCCCAGCACTTACACCAAGCCTCCCTCGGAAGGGCTTTTGTTTTCCATGAAGCGCATGGGCAAGCACAACAAACCCATTACGGTGTACAAGTTCCGGTCCATGCACCCCTACGCAGAGTATGCGCAGGCGTACCTGCACCGCACCAACGGTCTCGATGCGGGAGGCAAGTTCAAGGACGACTACCGCGTCAGTACCGGGGGGCGGCTGATTCGCAAGTACTGGATCGACGAATTACCGATGCTGTACAACCTTCTGCGGGGCGATATAAAACTCATCGGGGTGCGTCCTATCAGTTCCCATTATTTCAGCTTGTACCCTGAAAAGCTCCAGACCCTGCGCGGCAGGCACAAGCCCGGACTGCTCCCCCCTTTCTACGCCGATTTGCCGAAGGAATTCGATGAAATTGTACGGTCCGAACTGAATTACCTGGAAGCCTACGAAAAGGCGCCGCTCAAAACCGATCTGGCCTACCTGGGCAAAATCATCAAAAATATTTTTTTCCACCAAGCTAGAAGCAAGTGACTTTCCACCCCACTTCCATCCAGATGGTGGATCTGAAAAAGCAGTATTTGCGAATCAAACCCGCCATAGAAACGGCGATGCAAGTCTGCTTCGACAATGCTGCTTTCATCAAAGGTCCGCAGGTGGGTCAATTCGAGGAAGAGTTAGCCGACTATCTCAGGGTACGGCAGGTCGTCTCCTGCGCCAATGGCACCGATGCTCTGCAACTGGCCATGATGGCGCTCGACCTTCAACCGGGCGACGAAGTCATCGTCCCGGCCTTCACCTACGTGGCTACCGCCGAAGTGATCGCCCTGCTGGGGCTGGTTCCGGTCATGGTGGATGTGGATCCCCGTACTTTTAACCTCACCGCCCAAAACATCGAAGCAGCGATCACCCCGAAAACCAGGGCGGTGGTACCCGTGCATTTGTTCGGTCAGTGCGCCGACATGGAACCGATCCTCGATCTTTGCGAAGCGAAAGGGCTGTTCGTCATCGAGGACAATGCGCAGGCCATTGGCGCAGATTACACTTTCGATAGCACGGGAGAGGTGATTTCGGCCGGGGCGCTGGGGCATTTGGGAA
>JBBSKK010000464.1:0-3567 GCA_038256395.1 Cytophagales bacterium
ACGCGGGTACTTTTGAGATACACCGTCTCGAAACCGACCTTCGTCTTGGCTTTCAGCAGGATTTGGTGCGGGTAGTCGAAGTTCTTGCTGCCGGGGTTGGAGGGGTAGCGCTGATCTTTGTCCACGTCGATCAGCCCGGCGTCGATGTCGAGTCTTTTAGCAAAAAGCTGGCGCTCCCTTAGCAGCCGTTTTACGTCCACTTGCGTGGCCTTGATGTTTTTGAATTCCAGATTTAGGCGGTCGGTGGCGTAGCCGGTGGCGCGGCTAAACTGATTTTTGGGTAAAAGCGGTTTGTACAGCACTTGCCTGACCTGCATGGTACTATCTTTGGAAGAAAATCGCAACTCCGCCATCTTGAACAAATACAGTTTGTTACCTGACGGCAGTACCAGCCCCTCGGCTTTCAACTCGATGTTGTCGGAGAAAAACAGGCGGCTCGTGTCTTTTTCCGATTCGGCATCCAACAGGAAATCTTTCACGTCCAGATACAGTTTTTTCAGTTCGCTCTTCTGGGGTTCTTTAGATACATCCTGACGATCTTCGTAGGTAAAATCCACGTTGTCGAGGCTGATTTTGTCGATGCGGATCGAGTTGAGTACTTTACTAATTAGTTCATAAGGAGATTTTTTCGGCTTGTTTTTATTATAATCTTTCGGATCGTGGATAATATGCGCCACGGGACGGTTGATCAGAACCCCGTCCATATTCAGCGATTTAAAAAATAACAGCCGCCACAGCGACACGCCCGTCAGCCGCACCCGTTCGGCTTGCAGATCGAAACGGTCGTCAGGCGCTTTTTTTGCTTGTAAAAGCGTTTTGTACACCGTGGAATCGGGTGTAATCTTTACGCCAAGAATCTCAGCATTACCCAGCGGAATGTTGAGGTCGATGTCGTCATAACTGATCTGGTACAGGCTATCGGAGGCATTCACAACCGACTCTTTCAAGGCACTATCCAGTTTATCTTTAAAGGAGATCGGCAGCCACCACGACAGCAGCATCCCCAGCAAAAACAAGCCGACTCCAATGCCAAGAATCCAGAAAAGCCATTTTTTATAGCGAGGTTGCATCGAGAGAGTGGGTTTTAAAAAGACAAAGCTATCCATTCCCCCCGTTATTAAAAAAAACTTCTCATCCCTTCCAACCTTTTCGCCCCGACCCGGCTCTTACCAAAGTTAACGAGCCAATCGAAGCACCCCAACCCTTCGGATGATAGAAAATGAACAGGAATTGGTAAACGGCTGTCGCCAGCGCGAGCGAACCGCCCAGAAGCGTCTGTACGACGTTTTTGGGGGCAAAATGTTTGCGATATGCCTGCGCTACGTCAAAAACCGGGCCGATGCCGAAGATGTGTTACAGGACGCTTTTATAAAAATATACGAAAACATAGACGCTTTCCGGGGCGACGCACCCCTGCAATACTGGATGAAGTCCATCGTGGTCAACACCGCGCTGAAGCATATCCGCAAGCAGAAATACACGCTGGAACTGACCGATGTCCACACCTACGACGACTGCCTGGCTGATGCCGACGTCACACTTTCGGGCTTTCAGATGCAGCAGCTTTTGGGCTTTATCCACGAACTGCCGCCGGGCTGCCAGACGGTCTTCAACCTCTATGCCATCGAGGGCTACCAGCACCAGGAAATCGCCGAGTTGATGGGCATTTCGGAAGGTACCTCCAAATCGCAGTACTCGCGGGCCAGGGGCCTTTTACAGAAAAAATTGAACCAAGAACAACGATTCGACAATGAATCAATCAGAAAAACCCAAATTTGAACAGGAGTGGCAGCGGGCCTTCGAATCCGCCGCCGAAACTCCGCCGCCCGCCGCCTGGGACGCCATCGAAAAGCGTCTCGACGCCGAGGGGGCGGCCGTTGTGCCGTTACTATGGTGGAAAAATCCTAAGGTATGGTACGCTGCGGCGGCCGTAGCCGCTTTGCTACTGGTGAGTTGGCCGATCCTGGAATCGTATAATAAGGATAGCGACGAAACGGCCACGCACCTGGCCGCCGAAAGGACTTCGTCGCCCGGCTCGTCCGGTAAAGTGGAGTCGCCAAGCGTCGCTGCGCCTGGTATGGCAACGCCTAGCGTGGCAACGGCCGGTACTGAAAGCAAAGCAGACGAGCGGATGGTCAAGGCCGAAAATGCGGACAAAGTACCATTCGTGGCACCTCCTCTGGCTATAGGCAGGTCGCCCGAGCAAATTGCTATTGGGGCCAGAAACCAGCCAGATGCTGCTGCCGGGCAAAATCCCGCCGCTGTTGGTGAAAGTTTACCTTCCGCCTTCACTGATTCGCCTTCGCTGACGGGTGTCCCGAAAGACGTTAGGGCTTCAGGAGTGGAAACTAAATATGACCAAAGCAAGACGCTATTGAATGTGACACCAACCCCCGACGCGCTCACTCCGCGCACACCCACGATCATCGTCATCACCCAGACTACCCGCAAAATTCCCGCTGGTGCCGAGGCATCCGGCGACTTAAACCGGGTCATTATGGGCAGTTCTACGGTGCCGCTGCGCACCAAGGCCCTGACTCAGTCCATTGCCGCTTTGTCGTCCGTAAACGAGTTGGGCAACCTGGATATTAACCTGCGGAAGCCCGCCGTTCGTAACGATTTGGCGGTTTTGGAAACTGCCGCCGCCGCCCGTCCCAAGCATTCACGCGTTCGGGAGTTCTGGGCGGGGCTGGGCCTGATGCCCGCTGCTTTCAATCCCAAAATGAACGTCACCTCGGCTCCTCAGGCTTTTGCCAACGCTAACGCCAGCCGCCAGGCATTGTCTAACACCAGCCAGGCGCGGCTTTCCTACGCCGTACAGGCGCAGGCGGGTAAGCAATTGTCGAAGCACTGGTCGGTCGAAACGGGCGTGAGCTATCTGCAAGGCAATTCGACTTTTGCCAGTGATGGCTACGTGCTGAATGCCGTCACGAGCCAAAGTGCCAATGTACTGGAAGATGCCTTGTATTCTAATTCTGTCGGCTTTAACAGCACTTCCAAAACTCCGGGAGCTACGCCAAATTTAGACTTGTCCACCGGCTCCTACATCGACTTCGAGCAGCGCACCAGCAACGACTACCGCTACGTGCAGCTTCCGGTGCAGGCGGGCTACACGCTCAATCCCGACGGTAAGCTGAACTACACGGTGTTGGGCGGGGTGGTGGCCAATTTGTTCCTGCAAAACGAAATTAAGAACAAAGCGGGCTACGTCTTCGCCAACACCGCCGACGACGGCCTCTACCGCGCCCTCAACTGGTCGGCGGCCACGGGCGTGCGGGTCAACTACCGCCTGAGTGATCACTGGAACGCCAGCCTGACGGGTTCGTACCAAAAGGCCATCGCCTCCATCCTCAAAGGCGACGGCGTCCTCGACTCCCGCCCGCAACTTTACGGCATGTCGTGGGGGGTTCGGTATGTTTTTTGAAAAAATATTGAAAAAAAACAAAACCTGTTCCAACCTTTTCGTTTTAGGGTGGCTCTTGGGTTTATAAGGGAGGAAGGGAAAAAAGGAGAATGGAGGAAAGGAGGGTTCTAATCCAGCCGCTCCGGCAGACCGGTCTAATGTCC
>JBBSKK010000465.1:0-3562 GCA_038256395.1 Cytophagales bacterium
AGGGGGCAACTGGTTCGATAACCAAAACTACATGATGCTCCACTACCACAACTGGACTCAAGACCACGGCTGGACAAACGCCGCCTGGAACTGGCTGTCGGTAGTGATCGGCACAACAAATCAAGCACTTTCTATCCTGGATAGAACGATGCCAGCCACCGACAAGACTAAGCCCGCCAGCCTGGCGGAGTTGAAAATGGTGCGGGCACTGTGCTACTTCATGATGATGGACACCTACGGCAACGTACCCATCGACACGCTCTTCGGCGATTTTGCCCCTCGTCCCAACTTGCCCCGCGCCCAGGTTTTTTCATTTATCGAGAAGGAAGTAAAAGCCGCCCTGCCCAACCTGAGCCAGGTTACGGGGCAAGCCATGTATGGCCGCCCCAATAGGTATATGGCGCAGGCTTTGTTAGCTAAAATGTACCTCAACGCCGAATACTACACGGGAACACCGCGCTACAACGAAGCGGTGGCCGCCTGCGACAATATCATCAGTTCGGGTGCCTACACTTTGGAACCCCGCGCCTCGTATTTACAGATGTTTTACCCCAACAACGGGCCGCAGATGAAGGAGTTTATCTTTGCCATTCCCTACGACCCGGCCGCTGGCCCTCTGCCCGGCACCAACAGCAATATGTTCCACTCCCGCTACGATGTGCCGCGTTCGCTCAGGAACCGATTCGGCCTGCCCTTTACGCCCAGCGCCCCACGGAGCACGCTGCCCGAATTTTACGCTCATTTCAACGACCCCAACGATATTCGGAACAGGCAGTGGCTTACTGGATTGCAGTTCATGAACGATGGCGTCACCCCCGTGACCGTCACCACGACCAAAAAAGGCTACGACCAGTTTTACGCGGGGGCCGACGGTGGAGCAGCGTTCACCTATCAGGTGGATCTGACCCCCAAAATTATTTTGCGCCAAAGCGTGGCTACTTTCGACTTGGGCAACGACGAAATTGCCTGGAACATGGGCTATCGCAACGTCAAGTTTTATCCCGACAACACCTCCACCTCGCGCAATCAGAACAACGACGTCCCCGTTTTCCGGTACTCCGATATTATCCTGATGAAAGCCGAGGCCATACTGCGCGGTGCAACAGCCACCCAAGGACAAACGGCCTTGTCGCTCGTCAACGAGCTGCGGGCCAGGCGCACCACCTCTCCGGCTCTGACCAGCATTGATCTGGAAGGCATTTACGCTGAGCGCAGCCGTGAGTTTGCCTGGGAGTCGTGGCACCGCAACGATATGATCCGCTTCGGCAAGTACGAAGGAAGCTGGGGTTTCAAAACCAACAAGGATACCTACCGCCGGATTTTCCCAATCCCGACGGGAGCCTTAAACGTGAATCCGGCGTTGACGCAGAATCCGGGGTATTGATTAATTTTGAATGAGTGAATGAGTGAATGAGAAAGGCAGCAATCTCAATGAGAATTGCTGCCTTTCACTTTCTAAGAAAACCAATAACCGAACTCCAAACGAAGAACCAACCGGGCCGCCGGGCGGAACGGTCTTACTCCTCCAGCGCCGCCACGCCCGGCAGCGTCTTCCCTTCCATATATTCCAGCAGCGCGCCACCTCCGGTTGAGACGTAGCTCACGCGGTCGCCGTAGCCCGCATTATTGACCGCCGAGGCGGAGTCGCCGCCGCCGATGAGCGAGAAGGCGTCGTTTTCTTCGGTGGCCTTCACCACCGCTTTGGCGATGGCATTGGTGCCTTGGGCGAAGTTCGGGAACTCGAACACGCCCATTGGGCCATTCCACAAAATGGTTTTGGATTTACTGATAATGTCGGCGAAAAGTTCGATGGTTGCGGGACCGATGTCCAGGCCCTGCCAGTCGTCGGGAATTGTTCCGGCCTTGACGGTTTTGCGCTCGGCGTCGTTGCTGAAATCGTCGGCGATGACCGAATCGACGGGCAGCACCAGGTTCACGCCTTTGGCCTTGGCTTTCTCCATCAGTTCCAGCGTGAGGTCTTGCTTGTCAGCTTCCAGCAAGGATTTTCCAATATTTCCACCTTTAGCTTTGGAGAAAGTGTAGGACATCCCGCCGCCGATAATCAGGTTATCGACCTTGTCGATCAACTTCTCGATAATCAGGATTTTGTCCGAAATTTTAGCCCCGCCCATAATGGCGGTGAAGGGCCGCTCCGAATTTTCGAGCAGGCGCTGCGCGTTATCAAGTTCGGATTGCATAACGTAGCCGCAGACTTTATCTTTGAAAAACTGCCCGATGACCGCCGTGGAGGCGTGGGCGCGGTGTGCGGTGCCAAAGGCATCCATGACCCACACGTCGCCGAGTTTGGAGAGCTTTTCGGCAAAGTCTTTGTCGCCTTTTTCTTCCTCTTTATGAAAGCGCAGATTTTCCAGCAGCAGAATCTCGCCCGGCTTCAAATCGTCCGCCATTTGGGTAGCTTGCTCGCCTATCGCGTCGTCGGCGAACTTTACTGTCCGGCCAAATACCAGCGATAGCGGATTAACAAGGTGCTTCAGCGAGTATTTTTCGGTCGGCCCGTCTTTCGGTCGGCCCAGGTGCGACATCAGAATGCAGGCACCGCCTTCGTCGAGAATCTTCTCGATGGTGGGAACCGTCGCCTTAATACGGGTATCGTCGGTGATCTCGAACTTATCGTTCAGCGGCACGTTAAAATCAACGCGCACCAGGGCTTTTTTGCCCGAAAAATCGTAGCTGTCCAGAGTTTTCATAAGGAGTCTTGGGTTAATTTTGAGGAAAGCAAATGTAGAGTTATTCTTGATAAAATGCTAGAATACCGCTATAAATCAGCTATTTATAATAAGTATAGTGCAATTTTAAAGTTTAATTTTTCTATTGGCGTGGTTGTTTTTAATTAAAGGAACAAAGTTCCAAAGGCACATAGGCACAAAGTGGCAAAGTTGCTGACGCCTAAACAACTAAACAATTAAACGTCAGTTCAACGATTACACGATTACACGATTCAACAACCTTGGAAACCCCCGACCTTCCCCCTAAATACTACCTCGACAACTACCGCTATGTGCTGGATTTTGTCAGGAAGCTTTATGATGCCATTCTGATCGAGTCCGAGCGGCAGTTTCTGGAGGCATTCGACTTGCTTTCCGAAGACGCGCAGTGTTTGTTCGTGCGCTTCACCAACCGCCGGGGTTCTTTTTTTAAGGTCAATGCGCTTTCCTATCCCGAACTAACCGACATTCCGGCGAGTCTCACCGAATTGATCGAAACGGGCTTTATCGAGGGCCTGGGCGCGCAACACGCCGCCCGCGCCGACGAGGTCGTGGACTTATTTACCAAGCCCGAATTGCTCCTGCTGACGCAGGCCCTGGCCCCGGCGGTGATGCCCGCCAAAAGCATCCGCAAGCCCGACCTCGTTCGCTGGCTCATGCACGAGTACGAGGCGGCGGAGTTGATCGAAGGACTCGACGTCCTGGAACCCGTCGTCAAAGTGTGTTACGAAGTGGAGGCCATGATGATGCGGTTCCTGTTTTTTGGCAACCGACACAACGACATGACCGAGTTCGTTATCCGCGACCTGGGTCATGTGCAGTACCAATCGTTTCAG
>JBBSKK010000466.1:0-3554 GCA_038256395.1 Cytophagales bacterium
AGTCTTTTGCTGGATCAATTGAAGCTCACAATCGCCTGCCTTGCCGCCCTTTTTCTGAAGTATCTGTTGATGAACCTCGTGGGGAGTGTGCTGAATCTGGGCCGCACCGTCAATACTCACTATATAAAGTCCCTCCAAATCTCGTACCTATTTTATGCCTTCAACGTTGTGGCTTTCTTTGCCCTGCTGCTGCCCAATCCGCAATGGCTCGAATTGGCGCGGCCTTTCCTGGTTTACGGATTCGTATTTTACTATTCAGTGCGTGTGCTGATGCTCTACCTGTTCAGCGATAACTCGGGCCGGGTTATAAATCTGTATTTATTTTCTTACCTTTGCGTCGTGGAAATCGTCCCCATCATCATCGGCGTGAAGTTCGCCGTATAACCCTCCAAGGCCGTTTTCAATCGTAAATTAATTGGTAAGATTTAATGAGTGAGACCATCGAATTCGACCAGGATCGGCTCAACAAAGTGGCCAGCATTCTGGTGAGTCAGTCGCGACCTGACGAAAATTCCCCCTATTTCGAGTTAGCCAAAAAGTACGACATCAAAGTGGATTTCCGTCCGTTCATCCAGGTGGACGGCGTGTCGTTCAAAGAGTTCCGCAAGCAGAAAATCAATATCCTGAGCCACACGGCGATCATTTTCACCAGCCGCAACGCCATCGATCACTTTTTTCGGGTTTGTGAAGAGGCACGCATCGAGATGCCCGCCGATATGAAGTACTTCTGCATTTCGGATCAGACGGCCAACTACTTGCAAAAGTACATCCTCGTCCGCAAGCGGAAAATATTCAACGGCACCAAAACCGCCAGCGAACTCATCGACCTGATCAAGAAGCACAAGAACGAGAAGTTCCTCTATCCCTGCTCCGACGTCCGCAAGAACGACATCCCGGAGTTTGCCGACGCCGAAGACCTGCACTTCAACGAGGCGGTGATGTACCAAACCGTCTCGGCGGATCTGTCGGATTTGGAAGAGGTTTTTTACGACATCATCGCGTTCTTTAGCCCGTCCGGCATCAAGTCGCTGTTCGACAATTTCCCTGATTTCAAGCAGAACAAAACCCGTATCGCCGCCTTTGGCACCACCACTGCCAAAGCCGTGGAGGAGGCCGGGATGCTGGTCGATATTCTGGCCCCGATGCCCAACGCCCCTTCCATGAACGGTGCGCTGGAGTTGTACATTAAAAAAGCCAACGGCGTTTGATCTCTGCCGAAAGGCTGAAAATAAGTTCGGCCTTCCGCGCTTTTCTCAATTTTTTTACGGAATATGCGTTATTGAACAAACTTTCTGAGGGGGAGTTTGTACTGTTAAATGATTGTGGTCATTACCAAGCCCGTATGTTACGTAGAATATATACTCTTTTATTTCTGGCTGTCGGCGCGATGCTTTTTTCTGCGGCTTACGCGCAGCAGCCGACCCAGTTCAGCCAGTTTCAGCTAAATCAACTCTATTTCAACCCCGCCGCCGCCGGAGCCGACGGCGTGACGCGCCTCCAGGTTATCCACCGCACGCAGTACGCGGGCTACCAGGGTACTTTCGATGCGGGCGGGGCACCCAGTACGCAGCTATTTTCGGCCAGTACGGCGATCAAGAATTTTGGGGTGGGTTTTACGGCTTTCAACGATAAAATCGGGGCCTGGTCGAACCAGAGTTTTCAGTTGGCGGGGGCCTACCGCTTCGCCCTGAGCAACGGAAATTTGGCTGTGGGAGCCAGTGCGGGGCTTTATCGTTCGGCCATCGACTACAACGTACTACGCGCCCGAGACGATGGTGACCTGCTAATAGGAACCGGCGTAGTCGGCGAAATTCATCCTGATGTAAATTTGGGAATTCGCTTTGAGACGGCGGCTTATTATATAGGAATATCGGCCAATCACCTCCTCAATGCCAAGTACAAACTCGGCCAGGACTTGGCGACTAACCCTCTGATCCCTGCCTATTACCTTAACGGAGGCGTGAACTTGGAAATCGGCTACCTGTTCGAGGTGCAGCCCTTTGCCATGGTGAAGTCCGACTTTTCCTCGCCCATCGCCATCGAGGGCGGGGTAATGGGCACCTACAATCAGCGGTACTGGGCCGGAATTTCGTACCGGGCGCAGGACGCCCTTATTTTTATGGGAGGAATTAACCTAATGGCCAACCAGTCGCTGCGGCTTTCCGGAGCATATGATCTCGTGATTGGTGCGCCCAGCCTGAAAACGCCCACTTCTTACGAAGTCATGCTTTCCTACCAATTACCCGCGCCGAAGTTTGGTAAAAAGACCATCGTTCGTACCCCTCGCTTCCGGTTTTAAGAAATATCGGCTTTAAAAGAACGTTAATTCGATTTTTGGCGTAGTTGTTGTTATTCTTTACCGGAGCCAAGCCCTATATTTGGCTGATTTATCAAATTAGGCACCCTATCATACCAATCGCATACCGAATTCGTTAGGAAAAAGTAACAGCACCCAATTCTGAACCAAACGATTTAAATGAGATTTACCACATATACTAGACTTGCCTCGGGCAACGTTTTCAAACCAATCATTACCAAATACCTAGCACAAAGCTCTATGAATCCTAATGCGTTCTATCGAAATGGCGCCAAATTCCTGCTTTTTGCGGCCACGATCATGCTCATGCAGAGCTGCGGCTTCATCAAGGAGAAATTCGGCAAGGGGGGGAAGGAAGAAGCAGGCGTAGCCAACGGTGAGATCGTGGCCACCGCCCGCAAGGGCTACCGGCAGACGACCCCGGCGGGCATGGTGGCGATCCCCTCGGGTTCGTTCACGATGGGGCAGGCCGACCAAGACCTTGCCGCCACGATGACTAACATGAACAAGCGGGTGACGATCAGTGCGTTTTACATGGACGACACCGAAATCACCAACAACGAGTATCGGCAGTTTGTGGATGCGCTGCTGATGGACTCCATCTCGGTGCTTGGCGAAGAGGAAATTATGACCAAGTACTACCCCGATACTACGGTGTGGAAAAAGGACTTCGCCTACACCAACGGCGACCCGATGGTAGAATATTACTATATGCACCCTTCGTTCGACACCTACCCCGTGGTGGGCGTGAGTTGGAACGCCGCCCAGTATTTCTCCAAGTGGCGCACCAACATTTACAACGACTACCGCGCTCAGGAAGGCATGTTCCGGTCGCAGTCGTTCCGGTTGCCGTCCGAGGCCGAGTGGGAATGGGCCGCTCGGGGCGGTCGCCAGGGGGCCAAGTATCCCTGGGGAAACCCCTACACCATGAACGGCAAAGGCTGCTTCCTGGCTAACTTCAAGCCGCAGCGCGGCAACTACGACGCCGACGGCTACCCCTACACCGGTCCGGCCAATGCCTACAACCCCAACGAGTACGGCCTGTACAATATGGCGGGCAACGTATCTGAATGGACCCTGGACGCCTTTGCCGACAACGCCAACACTATTCTCTGGGATATGAACCCCATGAACGACGACCCCAACGAACCCCGCAAAGTGATCAAGGGCGGCTCGTGGAAGGACGTGGCCTACTACCTCCAAACCGGTACCCGCTCTTGGGAAATCGAAACCCAGC
>JBBSKK010000467.1:0-3553 GCA_038256395.1 Cytophagales bacterium
CATGTTCAGAGCCGTTTCCCACATCGTAGACACCACATCGTCGAGGGAGACTTTGGCGTTTTCGGGTTCGCTGCGCAGGGCGAGTTGCGAGGCGGTGATGGCCTTGATGGCTCCCATCGTATTGCGCTCGATGCAGGGAATCTGCACCAGGCCACCCACGGGGTCGCAGGTGAGGCCAAGGTGGTGTTCCATCGCGATTTCGGCGGCCATCAGGCACTGCGCCACCGTGCCGCCCGACACTTCCGTGAGTCCCGCTGCCGCCATTGCCGCCGACACGCCGATTTCGGCCTGGCAGCCGCCCATCGCCGCCGAAATCGTGGCGCCTTTCTTGAAAATACTGCCAACCTCGCCCGCCGTAAGCAGAAAGCGGAAAATATCTTCCTCGGTACCATTGCAGAACGCCAGAAAGTACTGAATCACCGCCGGAATGACGCCCGCCGAGCCGTTGGTGGGCGCGGTAACTACTCGGTTGAACGAGGCATTCTGCTCGTTAACCGCCAGGGCAAAGCAACTCACCCAGTCCAGCGTGTAGTGGAAGCTATTGCCGCCCGCGCGGACGAGATCCAGCCATTCGGCGTAGTCGGCGTAGTTGGTTTCCGGCAGGAGTTTTTGGTGCAGGGCCGACGCCCGGCGCTTTACGTTCAGGCCACCGGGCAGGTAGCCCGCCGTGCGGCAGCCCGCGAAGATGCTTTCCTGCATCACCGCCCAGATGTTCATCAGTCCGGCGCGGACATCTGCCTCGTCACGCCAAACTTTCTCGTTTTCCAGCACCACTTCCCAAATTGGCAAGCCCCTGGTTTGGCACCAGCGCAGCAGGTCGGCGGCGGTGTCGATGGGACACGGAAGTTGAGCCATTTCCTGACTGACGTTCTCCTCAAAATCCTCCTGCGTCACGAAGCCGCCGCCGATGGAAAAGTAGGTTTCGCTCACTTCGCTAGGTGTGCCGCCGTTGGCGACGAAGGTCAGGCCGTTGGGGTGAAACGGCAGTGCCTCGTCGCGGTGGAAAATGATGTCGGTTTTGGGGGTGAAAGGAATGCTACCGCCCTGTGGCAGCGTGATGTTTTGGCTGGCGGTGTTTTCGGCAAGAATAGCGTCGATGTTGGCCGCGTCGATCGTGATGGGATCATAGCCCGCCAGGCCAAGGATCACGGCCAGGTCGGTGCCGTGGCCCTTGCCGGTTTTGGCGAGTGAACCGTACAAATTAACTTGCAGGGACTGCACATTTTCCCAACCCAATTTCTTTTCCAGCACTACCAAAAATAGCTGCGCCGCTCGCCACGGCCCCAGCGTGTGCGAACTGGACGGTCCGATGCCGATCTTGAAAATGTCGAAAACTGAAATGCGTTCTTCTTTCATGGTCAAAGGTAGTGGGAATAAGCGGATCGAGTATTTTGAGCTTAGGGATCGAAAACAAAAAACGTATCTTGCCCAAATATTAACGCTACCGAACCCCTGATTTTTATTTCCCGCAAAAATGAAAAAGACAAATTTTTATCTTTCGACGCTAGGTTTGCTTTTGATGATGGCCTGCGTAAAAAACAGTCAAACCAACACCGCCTCCTCCGAAAAAAAGGCGGGCTACCAAACACTCTTCGACGGCAGCGACATCAATCAATGGGTCGGTAATAAAACCGACTACTACATCGAGGGCCGCGATCTGGTCATCGACCCTAAACGCGGCGGCAGCGGAAACCTTTACACCAAAGGAGAGTACAGTGACTTTATCTTCCGCTTCGAGTTCCAGCTCACGCCGGGGGCCAACAATGGCCTGGGCATCCGTACTCCCCTGGAAGGCGACGCGGCCTACGTCGGCACCGAAATCCAGATTCTGGACAACGACGCCGAAAAATATAAGGATCTGAAAGAATACCAGTACCACGGCTCAGCCTACGGGATTATCCCCGCAAAACGTGGTTTCCTCAAACCCATAGGTGAATGGAACTCCGAGGAAGTGTATGTGAAGGGTTCTAAAATAAAAGTCACCCTCAACGGCACGGTGATTCTGGATGGCGACCTGGCCGAAGCCAGCAAAAACGGTACCGCCGATCATAAGGAACATCCCGGACTGAGCCGAACTACTGGCCACATCGGCTTCCTCGGTCACGGCGACGCGCTGAGGTTCAGGAACATTCGCGTATTGGAACTCTCCAAGTAGCCAAGTTGTCAGAAAATATGCTGGCGATTAGGAAGGTTGTAGCGCAGTGCGATCGTGTGCAAGCGTGTTTTTTGGGTAATCGTGTATTTCGGTGTTTCCTCCCGCCGCCACAGCAAGCGTCCATCTAAAAACAGATTGTGCGTCAGCATGTACGACACCCGGACGTCGGTTAGGCGGGTAAAGAGCGGGGTGCCCTGTGTCAGGTAGTTTCCAAAGTCACTCACGCGGGTTTCGTAGTCCAGCAGAATATTACCGCCCCAGTTTTTTCCGCTGTAATCCACGCCCTTGTGGGTCCACATCATGGTGCCATAGGCCGTCAGGCGGGGAATAGGCTTGTATCGGACAATACCCATGAGCTCTGTGAAATTAGCCCCCAGCGGGTGCGCCAGCGACTGACGCCAGTGGGTGTAGTTACGCGCGCCGTCGCGGTGGGAGTACGTGTAGGGGCGGGCCATGTTGTACTCGCCCTGGAGGTCGAGGTTGGGCACCCCGAAAGCATCCACGTACTTGATCCCCAACTGCGTACCGTACTTTTTGGTCCACGAGCCCCGATTGCTGAAATAATATTTGGTCAGGAATTCGTCCATCATAAATTGGCCATACACCGATACGCGCCTGGCTAACAGCCAACGAAAATCGACTCCCAGCAGGGCGTTGTCTTCGCTGCCCAGATAGGATTCCACGAAACGATAGAAGATAATGGGATTCAAGTAGTTGAGGTCAAAACCGGTATGGGTGCTATCGGAGCCAAAGACCTCGGCTTCGAAGATCCCGATATTAAAGCGATCTGAAAGATTGAGGCTCAGATGGTGCATGGCCGTGTACTTTTTGGTCTTGTACCGGCTCTGTCTTCCGTCGGGTGTTTGGAAGTTGATCATGCTCGACCAGAGATTGGTATACTGGAACTTGCCTAGCTGAGTGGTGACCTTGAGAAAAAGATAAGGACTGCTGATGTCAGACAATATCATGGAGCGGAAGCCGCTACCGATGAAGTTGCGATCATGACCGAACTGAACGGCAATGTTTTTCAAGGGACGAAAGATGATATAGCCCCGGGCTGACAAAAAATCAAGCCCAAATCTGCCGACGGACTTGCTCAGCCCTTCCCCCGGCGTGTTATACTGCCCAATGTAGTTTCGGACGTACTGCGGAAAGACGCCCTGGTTATCGGCCACGAACGTGTAGAAACCCAGCTTCTGGTTGATCACACCCCGAATTTCCACGCCCCTAGCCGTAAACCACAGGTTTTTGCTGGCGTTATTTTCCTTTCCGATGTAGCTGTCGCTGGCGAAGTTGACGTGCAGGTCGACGTCCTCGTTGTGGATGCTGTACAGGTCGGTGGGGTGGTTGAAAAATTTTCGCTGCTTGTCGCGATCAGGCGGGGCAAGGGAATCCAGC
>JBBSKK010000468.1:0-3548 GCA_038256395.1 Cytophagales bacterium
CGTGACAATTAATGAGAAAAACTCGACCATGCACAACTGGTTTGGACTGGTGTTTAAGATTCTGATTCCTTCTTACCTGGCCTACCGCAGCCGCCACCGTCCCGCTGCCGAAACGCTGCCTGCACTATTCGTGGCGACGTTCGTCTGCATGATGATTTTCCAGGCGAGTGCGCCGGGGGCTTATCTCATCGCCTTTCTGATGACGGTGGTTTTTGAACTGATCGATGTCAAAAACCCCTGGCACATCGGCGTACTGCTGGCCCTAAGCTGGCTGACGGTCGTGCAACCGTTCGTGTGGGTTTATAACGGACAACCTTCCTACGTGAATTTCGGAATGCTGGGCAATCCGGTTTACCTCTTCGAGTACACGCTGCAACTGCTCAACGTCGGTTGTTTCTTCTGGATATTGCGGTGGGCGTATCGCCACGTAGTACGTCCCCAACCCCTTCACACCGTATGAATATCGTCCTGGTCAAAACGGTTCTGAGCGTTGTTCTCCTTCTCGCGGTTGGGGTAGTTTTGTGGAAGAAACAGTTTTTTCTAAAATTTTTCACTAAAAAACAACCCCCGCTTTGGCTGGTCCTTGGCTGGATGCTTTTTCGGCTGCTGCCCTTCGTGGCGGTGTATCTGGTAGCGGGCTTCGCGCCCACTTCCGACGTGAACGGCTTTTGGGATGAAGGTAGCAAAGCGTCGATGGGCCAGGTGGTGTACCGCGATTTCTGGTCGCCCTACTCGCCGCTCTACGCTTACTACCTGGGCATTTGGCTGAAATTCTGGTACGACCCGCGCATGATCATACTTTGCATGACCGTCATGGACGCGCTGGCCCTGTGGGTTTCTTGGTATTTTTATCGTTCCAGGCTGTCAGATGCGGATTTTTTGTTCAAAGCCCTGCTTTACTATCTGCTGCCGGGATCGCTGGCGCTGTGCGCCCTCGGGGCGCAGGAAGACGTCGGGATGTGGCTTTTCGTGGTGCTGGCCTACCTGCTGCGGCAGCGCACGGGTCGCGTCGAAGTCTATGCCCTCGTGCTGGCGCTGGGGCTACTGCTGACTAAGGCCATTCTGGTGCTGATTTTCGTGCCGTTATTTATTTTGGAAAAAGAAAAAATTCGCTTCCTCATCACGATGGCGGTGGTTGGGGCGGTGAGCCTGGCGATTCTCTACCCGCTGGTAGGCTGGGAATTCACCCAACCGCTCGATGAGGCCGATACGCTGCGCGCGCCCAATATCCCGTCCGTCCTCAACCCGTGGTTTTTCAACAAAATCGGCGTCGGCGAGAAGTTCTGGAACTGGGTTGGTTTGCTGCTGTCGGTGGGCTTGGGCAGTTGGACTGCCTGGCGCTGGCGCAACGCCGACTTTACGACCATGCTCTCCCGCGTCTGGATCACCCTCTACGCCACCATGATGATCGTGCAGCAAAGCGCGTACAGCAACTACATCTTTCTTTTTCTGATTCCGCTCGTCTTGGTGGTGGTCGATTGGGAAGACAAAAAACAGGTGCTGTTGCTCTTCGTGTTCAACCTGTTGTGCGTCGTGCACCCTTCCTACTGGTGGCGGCTGGATATGCCCAAATACCTTAGCCCGACGGATATTTGGGCTTCGCACGCTTTTCTGCTCGACTACGGAATGCAGGTGGCGATCGTGGTGCTGACCGGGTATTTCGTTTGGTTAGCGGCGAAGGGCGCAACGAAAGTTCAAGAGGCAAAGCCCTAGCGCCGCGCTGCCGTCACCAACACCGCAAACCACGAATCGAATTCTTGCTTTTTGCCTTCGGCCAGATGCCACAATATTTTCTGGTATTTAGGATCAAAGTACGAAGCTAGCTCGAATAACTCCCGCGACCGCTGCGGGTCGTAGGGCGTACCGGGTTGGTAGTGTGCCAGTCCGGCCGCCGCTCGTTGCTTGTCTAGTTCCACCTTCGTATTGACCCACTCAGGGTGTACTTTTTCGCCCAGGGCATAGGGTATCACGTAGTCGACGGACTCCCTGATGCTGCCGCCTGCCGGATTCCGGTAGTCGAATATCTGACCACCGCTCTTACTCTTCCTGAATTGATCCATCGTGATTGCCGTAACGAGCAGCGGTTTCAGCCCCGACACATGATAACTCATCGCATCGCGCTGACGCAGGTCACGGGTCGTGCCGTCTCGGTACAAAGCTCCGTCGATGTATTTCTTCAAATCTTCCACGGCGTACCGCTCAAAATCTTCGCGACCGACGATCAGCCCGATCGTACCCACCAGTTTAATTTGCTTGGTCTTCCAATTGTTCTGCGGAATGCGCGGATGGGCCATTTCGGCCTCCGCGATCCTGCTCAACCACTCTTCCACCCGTTCCTGCCCGGCTTTTGAGAAATACTTTTTCATCGTCTGATAGCTATGAATCAGCGGCTCGAACTTGTTCTCGTTGATGGGATTTCCCGTAGGTTGGTAGGCATTCACCCAGGCCAGAATGTAGGCTTTGGCTTTCCTGGCGTAGGCTTCGTCCTGCGTGGCGTAGTAGGCAAACAGCCAGGCAGCCAGTTTGTCCATGTCGCGCAGGCTTTTTTCGGTGTCGATGCGGTCGGGGTTGGTATCAAGCAATCCCTCGTAGTGGATCACCTGCAGCGGGCGGGGCTGGTCTTGCAGGTAGCCTTTGGCTTCTTGCTCCACTTTCGCCCACAGCGCTTTCGCGGTTGGGCTGGTTTGGATGAGTTGGGCCAGGTATTCTTGCTGTGGCCGGGTGAGGAGGAGGGTTTCGGGGATGTCGGCCTTAGTAAAAAGTGGAGTAAGGACAATAAGGAAAAGCAGACGGAAGTAAGATTTCATACCTACATCTCCTTCAACTCCCCCACCACCTTGGTCAGCGTCGATTTGGCGTCACCGAACAGCATCAGGCAGTTGGGGTAGCCGAAGAGTTCGTTCTCGATGCCCGCGTAGCCGACGCCCATCGAGCGCTTGCTGACAATCACCGTGCGGGCCTTATCGGCGTTCAGGATCGGCATACCGTAGATCGGACTGGCCGGGTTGGTGCGAGCGGCGGGGTTCACCACGTCGTTGGCTCCCACCACCAGCACCACGTCTGTATTGCCGAAGTCGTCGTTGATTTCCTCCATCTCGATGAGTTTGTCGTAGGGAACGTTGGACTCGGCCAGCAGCACGTTCATGTGGCCGGGCATCCGGCCCGCCACCGGGTGAATGGCGAAGCGAACGTTAATTCCTTTTTTCTCCAGCAAATCCATCATTTCGCGCACCACGTGTTGGGCCTGCGCCACGGCCATGCCGTAGCCCGGCACCACGATCACCGACGAGGCCGAGTCGAATATCATGGCCGCTTCCTCCACGCCCACTTCCTTCACGACCATTTCACTGCCGTCGCCCATTGCCGCCGCGCCGCTCGAAGTAGCGCCGAAGCCGCCTAGCAACACACTGATGAGCGAGCGGTTCATGGCCTTGCACATGATTTGGGTCAATATAATACCCGACGCGCCCACGAGGGCGCCCGTCACGATCAATACGCTGTTGTTCAGTACGAAACCCGTAGTAGTGGCCGCCATGCCGGAGTAGGAG
>JBBSKK010000469.1:0-3544 GCA_038256395.1 Cytophagales bacterium
GCTTCACTTCAATCCAAATATCCGAATTCCGCCCCTTATCGTCGCTGCACGAAATTTTGACGCGGCCCGGCGGCGGACTCATGAACACGGCTTCGGTCGGGCTACTTTTTTGGTAAAGCTTATCGTTGACGTACCAGAAAATCTCCTCCACATTGTTAGCCGCCTGACAGCTCAGCAGCAGTTGTTGGGGTTCGTCGGTGCGGAGGTAGTACTCGCTGCCCTGGTTCGGACTCACGATCAGCGGCCCTCCGTCGCGGAACACCCGCTCGCAGGCGGGATTATGCGGCGGCTCTTTTTCGTAGGGTAGTTTTTTCAATTCATAATAGGCAATCAACTCGGGCGCGAGGTTAGGGAACGATCGCCGAACGTAGCCACCGTGGCCCCGGCCAGAGCCACGGTGGCTTTCGCCCGGCAAGCAATACGGACAGTACGAAACCTTCCCCGCCGCATCCGTAAAAACCCACTTCCGGTGCGTACAGCGGCGATAGGGCGAAATGCCCATCAGGTGGTAGTCCACAATTTTATTGGTACAAAATGCCACCGGAATGTCGCCGCTCGCCGCGCAGACTTGCCGCACCGCCACCGGATCGGGGGCGCGGTACCAGCCTTTGGGTGAGTTATAATCCAGACTGTTGAAAATGGAAAACAGCAGCGGCGTGGCCGTTTCGGCACCGCTCAGTTCGGGAACGCCTTGGCCCGAAAAATTCCCCACCCACACGCCCACCGTGTAGCGTTTGTTGTAGCCCACGCTCCACGCATCGCGGCGACCGTAGGACGTCCCCGTCTTCCAGGCGATGCGCGGCAGGTGGTAGGTACTGGCAAAATTGGTGGGCAAGTCGGGCCTTGTGATTTGCGTGAGGACGTTGGTAATCAAGTAAGCCGCGCCGGACGAAACGATTTCGCTGCCCGTGGTTTTGTTTTTTTTTGGTAAAACGCTGGGCGAGCCGAAAGTCAGGGGGCGCACCTTCCCTTCCCGCGCGAAGGCGGCAAACAGCCGCGTGAGTTCTTCCAGCGTCACGCCGCAGCCACCCAGGATGAGCGACAGCCCCAAATCCTTCGATTGCTTGCTCACCGTCTGGAAGCCCGCCTTTTTGAGTTGCTCCACCAGCACGGGCGTGCCGACGTCTTTCAAAACCTTCACCGCCGGGACGTTGAGCGAATTGGCCAGCGCAAACTCCACCGTCACCGGGCCGTTAAATTGCTGGTCGAAATTCTCCGGCTCGTAGCCGCCGAAGTTGGTCGGCACGTCGTTCAGCACAGTTTTGGGCGTGAGCAAGCCTTTGTCGAAGGCCGTGGCGTACAGCAGCGGCTTTAAAGTACTGCCTGGCGAGCGCACCGCCCGGACGCCGTCCACCTGTCCGCCGTCGTAGGGGTTGGCAAAATCCGCCGAGCCGACGTAGGCTTCCACGGCCCCGGTTTCGTTGTTGACCACCAGCACCGCTGCGTTGTGGATATTCCTGACCCGTAGCCGATTGATATAGTTCTTCACCAATTCCTCCGCCTGCCGCTGCTTTTGCGGCCGGATGGCGGTGTGAATCGTCGGCTCGTCGGGAAATTCGCTTTTCAGCCGCAGGGCCAGGTGCGGAATTTCGTGCGGCGCGGCGTGGCGTTTCACGTCCAGCGGTTCGCGCCGGGCGTCTTCGATGATGTTTTTTTTAAATAAATCCTCCTTTTCAAAGCGGCGCAGCCATTCGTTACGGGCGGCCAGCAAATTCGTCTGCCGCGTATCGGGCCGCAAACTCGACGGACGGTTGGGAACGATGGCCAAAGCCGTAATCTCGGCCAAACTCAGCAACTGCGGCGGCTTGCCGAAGTACAGCAACGAAGCCGCCTTGATGCCCTCGATGTTGCCGCCATAAGGTACCAGATTGAGGTACAGTTGCAGGATTTCGGTTTTGGAATAATGTAGTTCCAACTGCACAGCCCGCAAAATTTCCACGAACTTGCTGCCGTAGGTACGCTCGCGCGGTTCCAGCAACCGCACCACCTGCATCGTAATCGTGGATGCCCCCGAGGTACGTCGCCCCGTAACTAGATTTCGCAAAGCTGCCCGTCCTAACGCCAAGGGATTGACGCCCGGATGCCAATTAAAGAAGCGATCTTCCTTGTGAATAAGTGTCTTACGCAGTAGCGGAGTAATTTCCGCCACTTCGGTTTGTAGCCGCCATTTGTCGTCCTTGCTCAGGAAAGCGTGGAGGACGCTGCCGTCCGCCGCCAGGATTTGGGTGGAGTAGGGGACGTTGGGGCGGAAGGGGAGGGCGGCGTCGAGGGCAAATCCTGCCATGATGAAAAGCCCGATCCCCAGGTACAAACGCGATGCATCGCGTCTCACGGGCACCAGCCAACGATATAACGTTTCGTAGATGCTGAATTTATTGCGCTCTCGATGCTTCTCCATTTCAACTATCACTAAGGCTTAATCCCGAAAAGGTAGCGGACGATCCTGTCGGCTTTTCTCAAAATCAGACAGAAATTGTTCTGGGTTTTTAATCCCATCGCCTTCGTCTATGATTCTATGGGCTTCCAGCAACCGTTCTAAGTCTTTATCGGACGATTCAATTTCCTGAGTGGTATCATCAGCGGGCAATATGATGATTTCCAATCGGCGCTGCGTATATTCGGCGGGTACTTTCAGATGGATAGTGCCGTCTTTGGAGGTGGCAAATTGATGTAAGGCGTTCATTACAATACCCCGTTAAGGAATGGTTAAAAAAAACTTGGCATATTTTCTGAGATTCCACACCGGAGGTGTCGGCGGTTAATAGCAAAGAGTTCCAAGTCAATTGCGCCCCGGCGGCGCGGTGGCCTGTAATGGGAAGTACAGCCACCTGTTTGTGCATCCTAAGCGGGGTAAAGTAGCTCTTGGTTCCCAGCAAAGCGTATTTGAGGACTGCCACAACTGGATCGTCCATGACTGCTGGTCGTCGTATTTTTCGGCTGGCCACGAGACTGTAAACTGAACTGTGTCACCTCTCCTTGAGGTAAAAATAACTAAATTCAAACCGTTATCAGACACAAAGATGGAAACAGGACACAAATTTGATGGCTCCGGCCACCCGGTTTGAGAGCTTCAAAGAAGAAGCCATTCAGGGCCTTTCAGAAGGCAAGAAGTGGGGCGGGGCGGACGGCGTCTTCGGCCCGATGCTAAAACGGTCCGCCGCTGCGGCACCTTTTGGAGTCAATGCTGGAAGGGGAGTTGAATCACCACCTGGCCGAGGACAAGGCCGCAGGAGTGAGCAACCGTCGCAATGCGGGGCGCCCCGTGGCGCAAGACCAAAAAGACAGTCAGGAGTCTCAATTCGGGTCATCTGGAGATCGAGAGCAGCCGCGATCGCGAGGGAACCTTTGCGCCCAAGAGCAGCACCCAATTCCTGATCTCCTTTGAGCAAATACAAGGCAATATTTGTGTCGCTAAGCACTTTATTCCCACTCATCGCGCATTCTTTTTTGTATTTCCAGCGGGTCTTCCTTGATTTTTAACACTCCGACGTATTTCATGGCATCGAGCCGCTTGGTTCCCGTTTTCTTATTGGCCATCGGAAGC
>JBBSKK010000470.1:0-3531 GCA_038256395.1 Cytophagales bacterium
AAAACGGCCCTCAAAAACCTCTACCTCGCCAGCTTCGAGGCCAAGAATTCGGTTTGGACGCCTACGCTGTCGGCCAAATTCAAGGAATTACACGGCTACGAAATTGCCAGGTACTTGCCTTACGTTTTTGACAAAAACGCTTTCGATCCGGCTACCACGGAGCGTTTTAAGCAGGATTTTAATCTCACCCTATCGGAATTGATGATTAACAATCACTACCGCAAAGGTAAGGAAATCGCGAACCGCTACGGGCTGAACCTGATCTCAGAGTCGGGCGGGCCGGGGCCACCGCTGCACAACGTTCCGGTGGAGGCCATCAAAGCGCTGGGGGCGCTGGACGTGCCGAGGGGCGAATTCTGGATCGACCACGAGGTACTCGACGAGACCAAAGACAGCGTCGATTTGCTGATGCTGGTCAAGGAAGTAGCCGCCGCCTCGCACCTCTACCAGCGCGGAATCACCGAATTGGAAGCCTTCACCAGTTTCCTGAACTGGCAGGTAGGGCCGGGCGATATGCGGCCCGTCGGCGACCGGGCCTTTTGCGAAGGCATGAGCCGGGTAGTGATCCACGGATTTACGCATAACCCGACGCGCGACGATTTTCCGGGAAATGTGTATGCGGCGGGGACCCATTTTAATGTCAAGAACACTTGGTTTCCGAAGGCCAAGCCCTTTGTTCAGTACCTCTCGCGGGTGTCGCACGTCCTGCAAAACACGGATTTTGTCGCTGATGTACTGTATTATTATGGTAACAAAGTACCTAACTTCGGCACGCCCAAGAACGCCCGATTCGCCGTGGGGAGTGGCTACGACTACGAGATTATCAATACCGATAAACTCATGGAACTCAGCGTCGAGGACGGAATGCTCACGCTGCCCTACGGGGCGAAGTTCAAAGTGCTGGCCTTGGACGAGATTGTCGGCGAGGCTCCGGCCATCCTGCGTAAACTGGACGAACTGGCTAAGGCCGGGGCCATCATCACCGGAAGAAAGCCCTTTCTCACCACGCCTGCCCTGGAAATCTTGCAAAAAAACAGCGTTCGTCCTGACTTCGACTACCCCGACAAAGGCTCGACCCGGCTGGATTACATGAAGGACAGCAAGCCGCTGCTGGATTTTATTCACCATAAAAAAGGTGATCAGGATTTTTACTTCGTCCGCAACACCAGCGACAAAACGGTGGCCCGGCTTTGTTCTTTCCGGCAAACGGACAAAGTACCCGAGCTTTGGAATGCCGTGACTGGCGAGATTATCCCGATAACTGTTTTTAATCAAAAGAAAGGTTACGTAGAAGTACCGCTGACCTTCGGGCCGCACGACTCGTTTTTTGTGGTATTTCGGCCAGAAAAGCTCGCGGCGATTTATCGAAGTGTTGCTTCCAAAACTACCCAGCCTCCGCTTTTCAAATACACCACCGACGGATTGGAGTTTTTGGAAAATAGCAGCTACGTATTGAAAGGTAGCTCGAAGACGAAGAAAGTCGAGAATGCTATTCAAAGTGAGCGCATCGCAGGGCCGTGGGACCTGCGGTTTACCAAAAACTGGGGTGCACCCGAAAAGGCGACTTTCCCGGAGTTGATTTCCTGGACGGAATCGCAGGACAAGAACATCCGGCACTACTCGGGAACGGCTACTTACACCAAAACCTTTAACTACCAGAAGCCTTCAGACAAAGCAGCCAGGGTATATCTCGATTTAGGAAAAGTAGGGAAGGTCGCCGAACTGCGGCTAAACGGGCAGCCGCTGGGCATTCGCTGGGCACCGCCTTATCGGTATGATATAACCGACGCCATCAAATCGGGGGAGAATTCCCTCACGATCGAAGTAGTCAACACCTGGGCCAACCGGATCATCGGCGATGTCAACGAGGGCGAAAACTATACCAAAACGAATCTGAAAGTAAAAGGCTCGCGGGAATTGCTTTGGTCAGAAACGCCGCTGCTGCCATCGGGCTTGATGGGGCCGGTCGAGATTCAGGTTGTCCAGCCCGTTAGGTAGCTTCTTTAAGGAATTGAAATTTACTTTTCTTTAGTCTTGGGCCGAGTCGCTGTCCCCGTATTCGGGGTTGGCAATCACGGCAAATTTGTACTTATCGCCCCGGTAGTAAGAGCGTTCGATTTCCACTACTTTTTGGTTGATACAAACTACCGCGCTATCCATGACAAACATGGCCGTGGGTTTCCTTAATTCAAAATTGTTTTCGCTGGCGTTGGGCCGCATGATCTCGGCGCTGAAAGTCTGGCTAACTTCCTCGATTTTCAGATGGTACTTCCGCTCGTACATTTTGAAATAAGATGATTCGGTAGGTACCTTATTGATGTCGGGACAAAGCGTGAGAGAAATGTACCTCAGCTCGTCCTTGACGATTTCGTCGTCGGCGTAGCGCAGCAGGTGGATTTTTAACACTGCTCCTTCGATGATAAAGTGCTTTCCGCCGATTTCTGAGGAAATGCCGTCGGGCAAAATCGTCTTTTCCAGCACCAGGTTTCGCGGTTGGATTCCCTCGGCGATCAGTCCTTCGTTGAAACCCCGCCGAGTGGCGTAAATCGACCCCAGCGTCCGCATCAGGTGGTGGTCGGGCGTGCGGTTCAGCACGAAAGTACCCTTGCCCTTGATCCGCTTGGCCCAGCCCTTCGACTCGATGTCGAGCAAGCTCTTGCGGGCAGTAGTGTTGCTGACCTGGAACGTTTTGATTAACTCATTTTCGGAGGGAACCTGATCGCCCGGTTGCAGTTTACCCGATTTTATTTTTTCGATGATGCTGTCGCTGATGGCGATGAATTTAGGCTTCATGCAAAGTGTTTTTTGTAAACGTCCGACAGAATGACGATTCCAGGAAAAAAAGATGTTTCAGTAAATCCACAGATGGGCGATGCACCTTTTTTCTTTATTTTAATTGCTTTCCCTACTCCTTGGTCACCACCTCGTCGAGGTTCAACAGCACGTTGGCCGACACGGTGAGCGCCGCCAACTCCGGCGACTTTATTTTGGGGTTAAAAGTAAGCAGACTGTCGATTTCGCCTGGCTTTTGTTGATATTCACGTAATGCTCTGTTATACACATCCAACAAAACGCCCAAGCGTCTCTGTTCGATGGGCTTGAAGGTGAGTTTCTGATATCCCATACGCAACTGCTGGTCTGGTGTTTTGCCTTGTAGCTTCATAAACTCAGCCAGCCGCTGCGCCGATTCGAGATAGACCGGGTCGTTGAGCGTCACCAGGGCTTGCAGTGGCGTATTGGTGCGGATGCGCCGCGACTGGCAGAACTCCCGGCTCGGCGCGTCGAAGGTCACCATAGAAGGGTAGGGGGCCGTGCGCTTCCAGTAGGTGTACAGGCCCCGGCGGTAGCGGTCTTCGCCCTCGCTGACTTTCCAGTCCTGCCCGTTGTAGGGCGACAGCCAGATGCCCTCCGGTTGCGGCGGCATTACGCTCGGCCCGTACATTTTTTTTGACAAAAGGCCCGAGGCCAGCAATGCCTGATCGCGCACCTGCTCGGCGCTCAGCCGCACGCGCGGGCCCCGCGCTAGCCAGT
>JBBSKK010000471.1:0-3511 GCA_038256395.1 Cytophagales bacterium
GAAGTAGTCTTTCAATTCAGAGGAGAGTTTGGCATTGACTGTTTCTAAGAATCCATCGTGTGTTAGCGGTTCAAATAAACAAATCCACCCATAAACAAATCAACAAAAAACAGAGTCGCTCAGGCGTAGGCTTTTTTACAGTCTAACCCATACCGACTCCGTTGAGGAAAAAGGGGGAATGCCGACGAACTTAATTCTTCATCGGATCTTCCATGCCTTTCTCGATATTCTCCTTCACGTCTTTGGTCGCGTTCTTGAACTCGTTGATACCCTGACCGAGGCCGCGCATCAGCTCAGGGATTTTCTTAGCGCCGAAGAAAAGTAAGATAAACAGCGCCACGAGAAAAATCTCCTGTCCGCCCAGTCCCATAAATGCCAAAATTGATCCGAATTCCATGTTCATTGATTTTTAAATGAATACAAATTTAATTAATACTTTCTGCCAATACAAGAATTGTTTGTCAGCCGATGTTGATAGTCTTGGTTTTTTTCTCCCATTCGGCGAATTCCGTCAAATCGCCGCTCACGCTCTTGAAGAGCCAGAATACCAGCGCCAGGTCGTCGGCCATGCCTACCACGGGCAGGAAGTCGGGGATAAAGTCAATGGGTGAGACAAAATAGATTAACACGCCCACGATAGACAGCAGGCTTTTCCAGGGCAACTTCCGGTACTCGCCGGAGGCATAAGCGCGAATTAATCGCACTAAGATGAAAACCTGTTCTTTGGCCTCAGCGGCCCCACTCTTGAAGTCGCCGTCCCTGGTTTTCGTGTAAACCTGCTGCGCCAGGTTGTAGAGCTTCGAACTATTGGACGCGTACCGCCCCGCCTTACCCGTAGCCTTTTTGAAAAAAACTGATTTTAAAACCTGCGTGAGTAGTGAACTGCTGGCCATGTGTGAATTTTGCTGTTTGGGAAACCGTGGCTTCTATAACCAAATGCTTTTCCAAAAAATTGCATAATTCTACACAAAAGCAACGTCCACTGCTGATTCGCCCGCCACTCATCTACGCGATATTCCGCAGTCCGGTTGTTGAATAGCGCGAGTAAAAATGCAAAAAACCAGCCTACTCCCCCGTTTTTTGGCAAAATTCACCCTTGAAACCGGGTTTAACGGATTTTCCGTTCTAATTTTGGAGCGAAAATTAATCCCAAACTTTTTTATCCATATACCCAATGAAAATTACCGTCGTAGGCGCGGGGGCCGTCGGGGCCACCACCGCCGATAACATCATCCGCCGCCAACTGGCCGAAGAGGTCGTGCTGCTGGACATCAAGGAAGGCGTCGCCGAAGGCAAGGCGCTGGATATGTACCAGACCGCTGCGTTACTCAATTTCAACACCAAGCCCATCGGCTCGACCAACGACTACGATAAAACCAAAGGTTCGGACGTGGTCGTCATCACCTCCGGCATTCCGCGCAAGCCCGGCATGACCCGCGAAGAGCTGATCGGCATCAACGCGGGCATCGTCAAGTCCGTCACCGAAAATATCCTGAAATACTCGCCCAAGGCGATCATCATCGTGGTGTCCAACCCGATGGACACCATGACCTACCTCGCCCTGCGCGAGTCGGGACTGCCCAAGAAGCGCATCATCGGCATGGGCGGCGCGTTGGACAGCGCCCGCTTCAAGACCTACCTGGCCCTGGCAATGGACGTGACGCCCAACGACATCCACGGCATGGTGATCGGCGGCCACGGCGACACGACCATGATTCCGCTCACCCGCCTGGCGACCTACAACGGTCTGCCCGTGAGCCGATTCCTCTCGGCCGAGAAGCTGGAAAAAGTCGCCGCCGACACGATGGTGGGCGGCGCGACGCTGACCAAACTCATCGGTACTTCGGCCTGGTACGCGCCCGGCGCGGCGGCGGCCATGATGGTCGAGAGCATCATCCGCAACCAAAAGCGCATCGTGCCTTGCAGCGTGATGCTCAACGGCGAGTACGGCCAAAAGGACATCTGCATCGGGGTTCCCGTGGTGCTAGGCCGCAACGGCTGGGAGAAAATCGTCAACATCCGCCTGAGCGACGCCGAAAAGGAAGCCTTCGCCAAGTCGGCCGACGCGGTGCGGAACATGAACGGGGCAATTGCCTAGTTTAGTGGAGAGTTGAGAGTGGAGAGTTGAGAGTTGACAATGGAGAGTTTTGTTTGTCCGGTGTGGGAAAACGTTCTCCTTGTTTAACTGCTCACTTTTCAGAAAACGGATTGCTGGCTTTGGGTTGGTGATCCGTTTTTTTTATAATAAATGCGAATATCGAGTTCAAATAAAGCAGAGATAGTACTTCACAGACGGGTATATTTGTGTTGTAAAACATACACGACATACTGATTATAAATGAATTGGAATTGATCCGCCCGCACCGGCGGCCCGGTCTACTACTACCTCTGCGAATGCTATGATAGGGAACTTCACTGGTACTGCCAAAGATTCAGCCGCATCGGCGGTCCGACCCAACTCCGAGCCGGAAAACATGAAAATCACCGACGTGATGTACCAAACCCCTTTTCATTCCTCTCGCCTCATTCCGACCTAAGTGACTCCATCGGATTCCGCAACGCCGCCCGCACGCTCTGGTACCCAACCGTTAGTAGCGCGATGACCACCGCCGCCAGCCCCGCCAGCGCGAAGACCCACCAGCCGATGTCGATTTTGTAGGCAAAATCCTGCAACCAGGCATTCATCGCGTACCAGGCGATGGGGCTGGCGATGAGGATGGAAATGGCGACTAGTTTCAGAAAATCTTTGGACAGCAAAGCTACGATGCCGCTCACGCTGGCACCAAGTACCTTGCGGACGCCGATTTCCTTGGTGCGCTGCTCGGCGGTGAAGGTGGCGAGGCCGAAGAGGCCCAGGCAAGCGACAAAAATCGTCAACCCGGCGAACAGGCCCAGAATTTGACCCGTTTTCCGTTCGGCACGGTAGGTGGCAGCGAAGTTTTCTTCCAGGAACGAATAGGAAATGGGCGCATCTACCGCGAGGGCGGCCCACTGCTTTTCCACGGATTGCAGCAGGGCGGGAATCTCGCGGGTTTTCACTTTCACGAGCATCGCACCGCTGTTGTTGCCCAGCGTTAGCATCAGCGGCCCGATGCGTTCGTGCAGCGATTTGAAATTGAAATCCTTCACGACGCCGATGACACGAAAAACGTCCTGAGTACCGTCGTTGTTGGGATTGGTAACCGTTTGGCCAAGAGCGTCTTTACCCCAACCCAATTGTTTGGCCGCCGTTTCGTTGATGATAATGCCCGAAGAATCAGTGCCAAATTCCGGCGAGAAATTCCGCCCGGCGACCATTTCCATACCCAGCGTGGGAATGTAGTTTTCGTCCACGGCGTAGCGGACTCCTTTGATGTACTGGCCGACTTTGTCGTTGCCATATACCATGAAATTATTATTGAAAGAAGGCCCGGCCGGGACGTAGCCCGAAATCGTCGCGTCCACGATGCGTGAATCCTGCAAGAGTTGTTTTTTGAGCAATGGCTCGTTCTGCCTCAGGCGGCAGGTTTCC
>JBBSKK010000472.1:0-3480 GCA_038256395.1 Cytophagales bacterium
CGTCAAAAAACAACGCCGCTGGATGGCCGACGGCCCCGCCGTGCAAGCCGCCTGGCGCGAGCAGTTGGTAAACAAAGCCGCCAATACGCGCTTTGGCAGAGATCATTTTTTTCAGGAAATAAAAACCTACGACGAGTTCAAAGAGGCCGTTCCCGTCCGCGACTACGAGGATTTGAAGCCCTACGTGGAGCATATTTTGCACGGCGAGCAAGATGTGCTATGGCCGGGGAAGCCCGCGTATTTTGCCA
The DNA here is from genome assembly GCA_038256395.1 of Cytophagales bacterium. Taxonomy (GTDB): domain Bacteria; phylum Bacteroidota; class Bacteroidia; order Cytophagales; family Spirosomataceae; genus Persicitalea. The sequence continues at coordinate 249 of JBBSKK010000472.1, forward strand.
AAACTTCCGGCACCACATCGGGCGTCAAGTACATTCCCATCACCGCCGAGTCGCTGCCGAACCATATCAACTCCGCCCGCGACGCACTACTCAACTACGTTCACGAGACGGGCAAGGCAGAATTTTTGGACAAAAAGCTGATTTTCCTCTCTGGCAGTCCCGAACTGGAAAAGAAAGCGGGCATCAACATCGGGCGGCTGTCGGGTATCGTCAACCACCATGTGCCGGGCTACTTGCGCACCAACCAACTGCCGAGCTACGAAACCAACTGCATCGAGGACTGGGAAACCAAGCTGGAACGCATCATCGACGAAACCATCGATCAGCCGATGTCGCTCATTTCGGGCATTCCGCCCTGGGTGCAGATGTACTTCGACCGCATCCGCGCCCGCACGGACAAGGAAATCAAGGACGTTTTTCCGGACTTTTCGCTGTTCGTGTACGGCGGCGTCAACTTCGAGCCTTACCGGGCCAAATTATACGAAGCCATCGGCAAGCGCGTCGATTCGGTCGAGACCTACCCGGCTTCGGAAGGCTTCATTGCCTACCAGGACACGCAAACCGAGGAGGGTTTGCTGCTGCTGCTGGACTCAGGAATTTTCTTTGAATTTATCCCCGCCGAAAACTTTTTCGACGAAAAACCAAAGCGGTTTTCCATCGCCGAAGTAGAGGTCGGCAAGAACTACGCCGTCATCATCAACAGCAACGCCGGGCTATGGGGCTATTCGCTGGGCGATACGGTGAAGTTCGTGTCCGTTAATCCTTACCGAATTCTGGTCACGGGCCGCATCAAGCATTTTATTTCGGCCTTCGGCGAACACGTCATCGGCGAAGAAATCGAGAAAGCCCTGCACTACGCCATGCAGCGTCACCCCGAAGTGGAGGTGACCGAATGCACGGTAGCGCCCATGGTCGCGCCACCCGAGGGCGGCTTACCCTACCACGAGTGGCTGATCGAGTTCGCCACGCCGCCCGCCGATAGGTCGGCCTTTGCCCAGGACTTGGACAAGCGCCTGACGGAGTTGAACGTGTATTACGATGACCTGATTTCGGGGGCTATTTTGAAGCCTTTGGTTATTACGGCTTTACCCAAAAATGCCTTTATCGACTACATGCGCTCGCAGGGCAAGCTGGGCGGACAGAATAAGGTACCCCGGCTGTCGAACGACCGGAAGATTGCGGAAGGATTGAAAAAATAATTGGGGTTTTTCCAACCATTTTTGTATGGTTCTCCTCTTGGCAGAAAAAGTCACAAGGAAATTGAGATGAGAAAGATGATTGTTTTTCTGGTTGTTTTGATAGCCGCAGGTTGCCAGTGAAACAAGGGTATCAACCCAAAAGACTTTCAGCTACTGGAAGGAAAATGGGAAAGACCGCCTACCAGATCAACCAAAACGAATGGGTGGCAGACTCGGCTAACGGTAAGGTTTCACCTATTTTCCGGGCCGACGGTGTGCCGCTAAACGGAGACGGATTCGGCTTTTGATGTCCGCCGCAGGAATTGCTCATCAATGGTAAGTTGACGGCCGTTGAGCCGAAAACTCCCGTCACTACGGCGGCGTTTTGCCAAACGGTCCGCTGCCGTTTCTGTGAGACTGTCGAAATCCAGGTCACGCGGAAAAGTATGCTTTGGATTGGTTGTAACGGTGGAAAGAGCCGCTATCGACGGATTTTCTAATTTGGCAATTCGCCTTCGGCAGGCGGTTTTCGAGCACTATGCGTAACTTATCGCTTGGCTACAAAACAACCCCGTGCACGACTGCATAAACTCCTGCACCGCCCGCCGCCGCCGCCGCGCGATGGGAAGCACCGTGCCGTTGGTCAGCGTGATTTCGTCGCGGTCGTAGCGGGCGATATGGTCTTTGTTGATCAGGCCGGAACGGTTGACGCGTACGAAGCCTTGGGTCGCCAGGCGTTCTTGTATTATTTTCAGGGTGGTGGCTACGGTAATCTTGTGGCCATTGGTAAAGTGGACGTGCGTGTAGTTGCTGTCGCCTTTGCAGAGGACGATTTCCTCGGGCTGAGCGTGTTCAAAGCCGCCGATGTGGACGGCGTTTTCAGGGATGAATAAGGAAGGGGTGTTCATGGCTAACGGATTTAGGTTTTTGTTGATTTCCTAATCAGTTAGTCGCAAAAAGGGGCCGGAGGGAAACGAGGGAAAGTGCTTTTTTGCAGAAATTACAAACAAACACTGCCCAGGCGGGCCTCTGCCGCCGGATCATTGGACAGTACAAATGCAGAGGAAGCGCCTTCGACCCTGATTTCCCAACTCGCTTCGGCGGGCAGCAGAAAGCCAAGCAGCCATTCCAGAGCCGCCCGGCGGAAGCCGCCGAGAAGATAATGATAGGGCGGATCGCTTTCAGGTGTGGCTTTAAGAATCACCTCGTAATGCGGACAGTAGCTTTCCAACTGCCCGCCCAGCAGGGTTTGCTCGCCCAGATGGTTTTGGGATAATCGCCAGGGAGAATCAATCTTAAAGGTTATCGAGTTAGTTACTTGAAATCTGACATCATAATCTGTCAAGCGGCCCAGCAACGCTTCGGGCAGAGCGGATAGCTGCGCCCTAACCCCCCGGCCCAGGCGCGGAAAATGCGTGATCAGAGGCAATAGCCAATCTTCGGGAACGAAGGCGGGAATCTGCCAAAATTCCCGCAGTATTTTCAAAAATCCCGCGCCGGGCCGCAGGTGGAAGGCTTTGCTTTCGCGTTGCTCATTTTGGATTTTGGTCCAAAAAATCTCCTGTTCCAAAGGCAAAAAAAACAGCCGCGATTTTTTTTCTTTTTCCCGCTCTCGCTTTACGTCGGCCACTTTTTTGGCTTCGGTGGGCGTGGGCTGGGTGCGCAGATGCAGTAATGACTCGGGCAGATGGTCGTACACACCGCTGCGGTTCAGTTCCAGGATGCGGCCTCGGAAGCGGTTGAATTCGCCCTCGGCATTAATCGTCCCGATGTCGTGGCTGAATTTGCGCTTGAATTGCCCTTGCGGCCGTACCAGCAACCGCTCGGTAGGCAGTCCTTCGTCCAGCCACGAAGCGGCCAGCACTTCGGCTTTGATGTCCGGCAAGGCTTCCTGGCTTTTTTTAGCGGCGACGTCTGTTTTCTCTTTCATGGCTGAACGCGAATGGGCAGCGCCAGCGAGCTGCGGCGGTTGATTTTGGTTTGCAGCAGTTGGCAGCGAGCTTGCCAGTCGCCGGCGTCGGCCGCTCCGCCTACCGGATGCGGCTTTACCAACA
>JBBSKK010000473.1:0-3473 GCA_038256395.1 Cytophagales bacterium
CCAACTCCCGCATCCTGAACGCCGAAACCCTCGGCGATGCGCATTACGACTGCGCCCAGCGCGTGAAAAGCGTGTTGCAGCGCTATAAGGAATTGCAGGATATCATCGCGATTCTCGGGATGGAAGAACTTTCCGACGAGGACAAGCTGGTCGTGTCGCGCGCTCGTCGCGTGGAGCGTTTCCTGTCGCAGCCCTTCTTCGTGGCCGAGCAGTTCACGGGCCTTAAAGGCGTGTTGGTGGACATCAACGACACGATCAAAGGCTTCAACCAAATCATGGACGGCGAGTTCGACCACCTGCCCGAAATGGCGTTCAACCTCGTAGGAACCATCCAAGACGCCGCTACCAAAGGTGAGAAGATGATGGCCGAGGCCGCGAAATAGGCTTCGTCTACGCTCAGCCTGACAGGTCATAGGTGAAAAATAATTTTCCTTGTTACTTTGAAACAATGAATTTAGAGATAATAACCCCCGATAAAAAAGTGTTCGCTGGCGAAGCCAACGCCGTGACTTTTCCTGGCACCGAAGGGCAGTTTCAGGTGCTTAACAACCACGCGCCGCTGGTCAGTACCTTGGGTGTCGGTGATGTGGTCGTGGAAACATCTCCCGGCGCGACGAAGCAGGTTTATCGCATTGATGGTGGCGTCGTGGAGGTTTTGAAGAATAAAGTGCTGGTGCTGGCGGAAGCGATTATTTAGTGGAGAGTTGACAGTGCTTTACAGTGCTTATTTAGGATAAACGCAGAGAGCGCAGCCTGTTGGGCTGCGCTCTCTGCGTTTTCTCTTGGCAGTTAACGTTTAGCTGGCAAACCTGATACCAACCTACCTCGGCTCACGAAGTTGGTCCTCCGATGACCCCCATCTCAAACTTACAGACTTCCTTGAGCGTCTCCTCGTCATGGATGCTGGACGTTTGTTGCTTGATGTGGCCCGTTTTGAGGTCATAGACCCAGCCGTGCAAATGCGGGCGGGCGCCTTCCTTCCAGGCGTTCTGGATCGTATTGGTTTTACCTAGATTATAGACCTGTTCGATCACGTTCAGCTCCACCAGGCGATCGAAGCGAGCGGCTTCGTCCAGGTCGGCGAGTTGTTGCCAGTAGTAATTCTGGGTGTCCTTGATTTGGCGGATCCAGTTGTCGATCAGGCCGTACTGATGCGTCCCCATCGCGGCATTGACCCCGCCGCAGCCGTAATGGCCGCACACGATGACGTGTTCCACCTTCAGGACTTCCACGGCGTATTGTAAAACGCTGAGCATGTTCATGTCGGTCTGCACGACGAGGTTGGCGATGTTGCGGTGGACGAAAATCTCGCCGGGCGAAGTCTTGGTGATTTCGTCGGGCGGCACGCGGCTGTCGGAGCAGCCAATCCAGAGGTACTTCGGGTGCTGGCCCTGGGCACCTTTGGTGAAAAAATCAGGGTCGAGTTGCAGCTTTTCGGCGACCCACGCCTGGTTGTTGTCGAGAAGCGTTTTCAAAGGGTCAACGGTTGGTTCGTTTTTCATTGTTGAGTAAAAGGATTTGTGAAGAAATAAACGTTGTGCTTATGAGGCTCACGTCAAAACTATTATAATTTCCTCAATAATGAAATTGCCAGACTACATACCCGCGGGAGTTGTGACTGTCAAAGAGGGAAATTTCGGCTATTCGCGCAAAATCTCTATCTTCGCCCTATTCTATTCTCCTGATACATATTGATCCCAGATTACGCCGGGCAGCCAATGCTGCGGCTTTCTGCCAGGCCGTAATCTCCCGACCCGCCAGTCACAATCTGGTCGGGCCTAATCTCCTTTTGTCAATATTTATTGAGAGAAATTTATGAATAAAAAGTCAAAAATCGCCGTTATCGGCGGCACCGGAAAAGCCGGGCAATACCTGGTTAAAGAATTGCTGCGCCAGGAATTCCCCATCAAACTCCTCCTTCGAAATCCTGAAAATTTTCAAGTCGAAAATCCGCTCATTGAAGTGGTAAAAGGCGACGCCCGCGACTACGAAGCCGTGCGGACGCTGACGGAGGGCTGCGAAGCGGTCATCAGTGCGGTAGGCTTCCGCGCCGGAGAAATTCCAATATTCAGCATCGCGACCGGAAATATCCTTCGGGCGATGCAGGAATGGGGCATCACGCGCTATATTTCCCTCACGGGTCTGAACGTGGACACGCCTTTTGACCAAAAGAGCGGGCAAACTCAGGCCGGAACCGAATACATGAAGGCGAATTTCCTTAAGACTACTGTCGACAAGCAAGTCGAGTACCAAAAACTAGTTGAAAGCGAAGCCGACTGGACTTTGGTCCGGTTGCCGTGGATTCAGTTAACGGAGGTCGAAGAAGACGTAAAAGTGAGCCTGGAAGACTGCCCCGGCGAGGCGGTGAGCGCTTCGGCGCTGGCGCGGTTTCTGGTAGCGCAGCTCACGGACGATGCTTACGCAGGGCAAGCGCCGTATGTGGCTAACTAAAAGCCGAAGGGCAGTCGGTTAACGGCTTCCCCTCTTTTTCATGCGCTTGCGGCGTCCGTCTCTCAACTCGTAAAAAGCCGCCACCGGATAGAACGACAGGCCGTAGCTGTAATAAATGCCCGAAAACTGTTGGTTAAACTGCGGGTTGAAAAGTACGCTTCGATAACCGACCCGAGCGCTCAATCCCAGCCAGGGGACAAATCGGTAAGAGCCAAAGGCCCCGGCCTGCGCTAATTGAAAGCGGGAAGTACCCGGATCGGGAGAAATACTGGCGCGGTAGCGTGTCGTTTCGCCGCCGTAGCCAACCTCCAAAGGCACGGCCACAAACCATTTAGGGCTACGAAAAATGGGGTACCAATAACCCAAACTAACGAATTGGGCGTCCATCGAAGTGAAATAATCCAAGTCGATGCGGCGCGGCAACCAGCCGCGCCAGACGACGTAGCGGGTGGGGGCATTGTAGCCCAGCCAGTAATAGCCCAGTACCAGCAAATGTCCCCTTTCCCCAAAACGAACCCCCGCCAGGGCGCCGTTGATGTTGGCGGGACGACCCTCTAGGCGCGTCCCCCGAATGTCGAAGCTCGCCACCAGGCCAAAATCGGAATGTCTCTCTGTAGAATCGGTTTGGGCCAAAAGCGGCGCGTCCATCCCCCAGGCGCACAGGCCGAGCAGATGGACGAGCCAAAACAGTTCCTTTCGTGATTTTCCGGTCATTTCGCGGCAGGGCATTGCCCCTACTAACGTAAATGCCGGAAAAATCGTCGGTTCGCCGCCTTACTTTTTCTTGGGCGGGGCAGCGGGTGCTTTGGGCGCAACGGGTGGGGCTGCCTTAGGAATTGTTTTTGCGCTGGGTGCGGGGGCCGGAGCCTTTGGCGGTCGGGGGGGGCGAGCGGGGCGGGCAACGGGTGCCGATTTAGAACCATGACCGATAAAGTTCATGGTTTCCAGCCCCATTTTCTTACCAATCGCATCCATTTTGCGACTAGTAACTTCCATTTTTCTCCCGATCTCCTCCATCTTCC
>JBBSKK010000474.1:0-3457 GCA_038256395.1 Cytophagales bacterium
GTGCGTCGATTTTGTCGTTCTTGGACAGCGCCGGCTGCCCGGTTGTAGCCCAGGCTTTTGAGGTAATGTTTGGCTTTGTTAGGTAGCAGGATGCTCACCGGCTGGTCATGCTGGTGGAGATACCAGGCTACTGCTTCATGATAGACTCCGGTGGACTCCGGTGGACTCCATCAGGTAAGTCAGGGGCAGGTCAAGCTTACGATGGCGGGCTACCCAGCTCATCAGCGTGCAGAAGCCAGCGGCCTTGTTGATTACTTTGCGGGGCCGCCCGGGCGGTCGTGGCTTTAACCGTAACCCGACCCGTAGTGTCAACAACTGACAAACAGACCTGGAGCGAATCTTTGCTGACATCCAGCCCCACGCAGTAACGAAGAAACGAGTTCATAATACAAAGGGGATAAAAGTGAGAAATAAACCACCTGACCTGTTTCCTGACTCTGGCACATCGATTCGGACCGCCGATGCGGGCAGATCACGGTGATCAACCGCGTCTATGGGTACTGTCGGAGCTTATGGGAAAGCGACAGGGAAGCCAGCACAACCAGCCTGATCAAGATCACCAGCGGGTGTCTCAGCGGCTGACCCGAGATACTGACTACCCCTGTCAGGTCTTACTCAAAAATTGCACGCCTCCGGGCGCCCGGTTTTTCTAACAAAGTCAATCCAGTACAAAGATATGAGCGGCCGACCGCACCCGTAATGCACGTATCTTGCTCGTTTTGAACCCCTTGGTCAGTTCAGCGCGTTGCGCCTCGTTAAGAACTGGTGTGTCTTTTCGTCACATGGGCCGAAGATAGATTAATGAAAACTAATTTCAATGTACTACTTAGAAACATCTGCTTCCATGACAGTGCATTCAAATCCTTCCCATGTTATCAAAGAATTAATTGCCCCGCAACGACGGACCGTCACACTTTTTGATGCTCTCCACAATTACACAAAAAAACTACCACGCAAACCGCGCCATCAACCACAGGCTGCGGCCCACGCCCGCCACGCCCGACCCGTGCATTCGGTAAGCTTCGTTGAAAATGTTCTGGAGTTCGGCGCTCAGGTGAACTTTGCCCATTTGGTGGCCAACAGCGGCGTTCAAGATTCGCCAGCCTGGGGTGCCGCCAACAGGGATGCGGTTGTCGTCCTTATCGCCACCCGCCAGGCGAGCTTGTTTCGCGGCGGCGTAGGCTTCCAGTCTGGCCCAGGTTTTTGGGGAAGGCTGAAACCGCAGTTGCAGTTTTCCATTAAGTGGCGGAATGCGACGGTATGGTTCGTTATTGGACTGATTTTGGCCATAGGTGTAGTTCACAAAACCCGACAGCAGCCATTGGTGGCCCAGTTGCCACTCGGTCTCGGCTTCCAGCCCCTGAATATAGGCGCGGGAAATATTCTCTTTTAGGTACACGGGGTATCCTTGGCGCATTTCGTTGGTTTTGATGCGCCCGATCAGGTCGGTGAGCTGGTTGTGATAGGCAAAAACGGAGGCGGCAAAGGCAGGGGATTTTAGTTTTACCCCAATTTCCTTGCTGAATCCTCGCTCAGGCCGCAGTGATTGATTCGGTATTTCGTAGCGAAAATCCACGATGCCCAGCGTGCCGAGGTCGTCGATATTGGGAGCGCGGAAAGTGCGGCTAAAATTGGCGACCAAGCGCATGGAAGGGAGTAGAGCGTAGGAAATGCCGACGTTTGGCACCCAGGCATCGGGCTTCAAGGTAGTGCTGCCCAAGTTTTCATCCGGGATGGTGATCGCAAAAGCGTTATAACGCCAACCCGCCGTAAATGTCCACTTGCGACTCTGGATGGTATTGAGCCAGTATGCAGCTAGGTTGCTCATCGTGGCATTGTTGGGGTACAACCCGCGCTTAATTGGCTGTGGGCCGGCAGAACTCCCAATAGTCTCAACTTCCTGCTTCTGGCTGTTCACGCGGTCGTAGTACCATTCGGTGCCAGTTTGCATGGTCCAGAATTTGCTGGGCTGCGAAATAACCGAAGCCAGCAAGCCGTAGGTTCGTACTTTATCCTCTTCAAATAAGGTTCGTGGAGCGCCCATTTTGAGACTTTGGCGGCCTTCCGCCGTCTGGCTGACCAGCGGCGTGACTTGCCAGGACTTTAGCCATTTGGTGTTTCCGTTGCCTTCCAGTCTGGCATAAAGCAAGGAGCGAATTTGCGGTTCGAAGCGATTGACGACGAAATTTTCTAACTGTACTTTATGAAAAACTGGTACATCCTCCTGCCGAAGGTGCTGCAAGGCTACGGTCAGGCGGAGATCGGGCCGGAGTTGAAAAAGAGATTTGAGGTCGAAAGAATACTGGTCGTAGCCCGTCGGGATTTGCTTGCCTATACCTTGGCCTCCCACCAAATCCCCGAAATTTCGATAAGAAAATCCACCCTGAATCGCCACTTTCGGGCCGCTTACACCTAGCGATAGTCGTCCGCTTCGCTCCATTTCACCGCTCGTCAGCTTACCAAGAGCCGCACCATGAAACTCCGCTTTGTCTGAAAACGTGGGCGAAGCCGTCAGCACGTTTATCGTGCCGCCCAGGGCATCGCTGCCGTATTGCACCGCACCGCTGCCGCGCATTACCTCGATGCGATCGAGCACAAAGGGGTCGATCGTGTTGAGGTATTGGTTCGGTCCCGAGCGGAAAGTGGCGTTGTTGAGCCGAATTCCATCAACTAGTAGCAAGGTTTGCTGTCCGGTAAGGCCGCGCACGAAAGGAGAGCCACCGCCGTGGTTAGTTTTTTGCAAAAACACCCCTGATTGCCCCGTTAGTGCTTCGGGCGTAGAGCGAAGCGCGTTTTGGGCCAAATCGCGCTGGGTTATTACCGTTACTGCCTCGGGGCGCTCAAATGCCTGCGTTTCGTATCGTTGGGCCGTAACGACCACCTGGTCGTTGAGTTGAATAAGGGCGGGCTGCAGCGATACTTCCAGCGGAATACTGAGATCCTTGCCAGCTATATCTAGAGTTTTGGAAGAAAAACCGATGCTTGAAAACTGGATTTTGCCGTTTTCAGAATTTTTCAAATTTAGTTGAAAACGCCCGTTGGCGTCGGTAGTAGTGCCCCGCGTCGCATTGAGTACCAGCACCGTTGCTCCGGGAATAGGCTTCTGGTCGTTTTGAGAATACACCCTTCCCGAAACAATTTCTTGGCGTTCGAACTTTTGCCCAAAAACAAAAAACGGGATAAGAACGAAAACCAGGGTGGAAATTAGACGCATGGGCCATACCTTAAATGAAATGAATGGCCAAAATTCGGGAATCATGCCCGAAATCGAAAATTGCCAGTGTTAAGAAATTAAGATGTGCCATACCCTCCTGCGGCGAGAAGGCCCGGCTTTTGGTGGCCATCATAGACAGCCAGTCGGCCAAAAATAGTGCCCCCTGTGGGCAGCGGGTGGGCATAGACGGGGGTAAGCTCGTCAGGGGGCGCCAATGCTTTTATAGTCGTCGGAAACATCAAA
>JBBSKK010000475.1:0-3442 GCA_038256395.1 Cytophagales bacterium
CGGTGGTTCGCCAGCCCGGTGGTTCGCCAGCCCGGTGGTTCGCCAGCCCGGTGGTTCGCCAGCCCGGTCATCACTCATAATTCATCACTCATCACTAAAAAACATGATACGCTTACTCGTCGGTGTCGTTTTGGCCATTACCCTGATATTTTTGTTTACCGCTTTGCGGTCGGAAACCTTCGTGCCGCGTGAGAAGCCCGCTAAAATTCAGTGGCTGACGGTGGAGCAGGCTTTTGCCCTTAACCAGCAGGAGCCGCGCAAAATCCTGATCGACGTGTACACCGACTGGTGCGGCTGGTGCAAGGTGATGGACCGCGAAACCTACACCGACCCGAAGGTGGTGGAGTACATCAATAAACACTATTACCCCGTAAAATTCAACGCCGAGCAGCGCGAGGAGGTCACGCTGGGTGGTCAGAAGTTTAAGTTTGTTCAACAAGGCAATAGCGGCGTCCATGAGTTTGCGGCCAGCCTTCTAAACAACAAACTCAGCTACCCCAGCACGGTGTTTCTGGACGAGCAACTGCACATGATTCAGCCGCTGCCCGGCTATCTGAAAGCCAAGGAATTCCACGAAATCATCACCTTTTTCGGCGGAGACTTCTACAAGACCGTTGCCTTCGAGAAATACAAGTCCGAAACCTACCCGCAGGAGTTTGGGGGAAAGTGAGCCTCCGGGTAGTTTCGCTGCCGTTTGCCCTTTTCTGAAAAAACTCACAACGAAAGCCTGTTTTCAACGGCCAGGTTCTCGTGACTCGACGCCCACTTCGTGAAAAAACTTTCCTTCCTTTTATTGGGAATGCTGTGCTTTTTTTGGGCAGGCATTTCGTCGACTTCTGCCCAGATTCCCGAGGATTACCGTACGCCTGATTCCCTGTTATACAGTCTTGATGATTCTGTAAAGGTACTGTCTTTAAGTCAATTAGCTGCTAATACGGCTGTCTTTGAGCGTAATTTTTCCGCCGCTGACAGCCTGTTGGTTTTGGCAAAGGCCATCGGCGCCCGAACGAAATCCGATTACGTGCGGGCTAGGTTGTTTTTCGAGGCGGGCGTTGTCGAATCCGCCCGCGAAAATATTCCAGCCGCCACCGGACTTTTTCAACGGGCCTACAACGGTTTCAAATTAGTGAAGGACCTGGAAATGCAGGTAAAAACCCTTACCCGGCTCGACATGGCTTATTTCAACGCCAATGAGCTGAAACTTGCGGAGAAGTACGCTCTGCAAGCTCTAACCCTTCTAGAGCAGAATCCGGCCCTTCCACGTGATATGCTGGGTAGTTGCTACAACGAACTTTCCAACATCTACGGAGAAAGCGGGGATCAGCAGCAGTCATTAAGTTATATCGAGAAAGCACTCACGGCACATAGAAGCACCGGAGACGTGGAAGCCGAATATAGCTCACTTTTCAACTCGGCCATTGTGCTTCGGAAGCTGGGTCGGCCCAAAAAATCGCTGGCGAGGTTACGGCAATTCGAGGGCTATGCGGCGGATAACAAAAACGACTACTTCCTGATGTATGCGTACGCCGAACTTCCCGCAACACTCATGGATCTGAAAAGATACGATGAAGCCCTAAGCGTCAATGAGAAGGGGCAGCAACTTGTCGAGAGAAACGCTGCCCTGCCAGATTTTGGTATTCTGAAAAATATACACAAAAACTATCACCAAATTTACGCTGCGAAGAACGACTACAAAAAAGCCTACGAGCATTACCAGCTCGCCATGCAGTTTGCCGACAGCCTGACCAATCTCGAAAAAAAGAAAGAAATCGCCCGCCTGGAAACGCAGTTTGAGACCAAACATAAGGAAGAGCGAATACAGGAACTCGACGCGCTGAGCGAAGCAAGGCAACGGCAGGTTCTCATTCTCGGCGCGTTTCTGCTGGCAGTTTTGGGCTTTCTGGCGGTGTTTTCCTGGCAATACCGTCGTTTACAGCGTAGCCGGGCGAAAATCGGCGAACAGTCGGAGCAGATGAAACTGCTGATGAAAGAACTCCACCACCGGGTGAAGAACAACTTGGCCATCGTGTCGAGTTTGTTGAAGCTGCAATCCAACCGCATCGAGGATGAGTCGGCGGCTCGGGCGGTGCGCGAAGGGCAGCAACGCGTGGAGGCCATGTCGCTCATTCACCAACGGCTCTACCAAACCGACCTGCTTACGTCCATCAATATGCGGGAGTACATCGTGGACTTGTGCGAAAACTTGATGACGGCTTACGGCTACGGACGAGATAATTTTGACCTGAATCTGAACATCGAGCAGGAAGAGTTGGACGTGGATTTGGCCATTCCGATTGGCCTTATTCTCAACGAATTGCTAACCAATGCTTTTAAATACGCCTACCAGGACGTGCAAAAGCCAAGGTTAGCGATTTCGCTCACGGGCGATCGCGACCTCACGCTGGAAATAAAAGACAACGGCCCCGGCATCGACCAAGGCGAGTGGCAGCGCAAAAGCGGCTCTTTCGGCAAGCGGCTCATCAAAAACCTCAGCGACCAAATCGGCGGCGACTACCAAATAGAAAACGATGGCGGAACGCACTACAAACTCCACATTTCCGAACGGGCGCTGCGGAAGGCGGCGTAGGGAGGGACAAAGGCACTAAGTTTTCGTTTAGTTGTTTAGGCGTTTAGATAGTTAGAGGGATCTAACTAAACACCTAAACAACTCCACAACTAAACAAACACACAATCCATGTCCCCCATCCGTATCCTGCTTGTAGAAGACGAAGCCATTCTGGCGATGGAGATGAGCGAGACGCTTGAAATGGAAGGCTACGAGGTGGTGGGAACGGCAGCTGACGGGCGGCGGGCGCTGGATATTTTTCGGCAGGAGCCTGTCGACTTGCTGCTTTGTGACATCCATATCAAGGGCGATTGGGACGGCATCGAAACCGTGCAGCACCTGATGGCCGTGCGGGCCGTGCCGGTGATTTACCTGACAGCTTTTTCGGACGCCGAGACCATTGAGCGAGCCAAGCAGACTTATCCGGCGGCGTATATTCCCAAGCCCTACAACCTAACGAGCTTGCGAATTTCCATCGAAATGGCCCTCAACAACTTCGCCCTGCGCGCCGCGCCGTCGCTGGTCAAAGGCCCCATAATCATGCGGGAAGAACCCGCGCCCGAAAGCCCGAGCCGGGACTCCATTTTGCAGGTGGACGATGCCATTTTTGTCAAGAACAATTACCGCTTTGTGAAAATAAAATTGAGTGACGTTCTTTTCATGGAGGCGGACAACAGCTACACGGTCATTCAGACCGTCGACCAAAAAATTGCCTTGCGGCTGTCGCTGAGCGCAATCCTGGAAAGACTGGCCATGCCGCGCCTCGTCAGGACGCACCGCTCCTACGCCGTAAACCTCGACCGCGTGGATTCATTCAACGATTACGAGTTAAGTATTGGTGAACGGGAGATTCCGCTCGGGCGCAACTACAAGGAG
>JBBSKK010000476.1:0-3441 GCA_038256395.1 Cytophagales bacterium
AAGCTTTTGCATGCTATTCTATACTCATAAACTCATGCACTCATAAACTTTAAACTTTTAAAAATTTTGTCAAAAAAGAAGTCCAAATACTACGTAGTCTGGCAGGGTCGGCAGTCGGGGATATTTACCGATTGGAAGGAGTGCGAGGCACAAATCAAGGGTTTTCAGGACGCCCGCTACAAGTCGTTCGACAGTTTGCCGGAGGCCGAACGCGCCATCGAGCGCAATTACTGGGAATTTGTCACCAAGAAAGGCGAAGCCAAGCCCGTCAACCAGCCCATTCCGGCGCACATCGGCCAGCCGATCCATGACAGCATAGCGGTGGACGCAGCCTGGAACACCTCCACGGGCGACATGGAGTACCAGGGAATCTACCTTGGCACGGGCGAGCGGATCTTTTTGCAAGGGCCGTATTTCGACGGCACCAACAACATCGGCGAGTTTCTGGCGATAGTTCACGGTCTGGCCTATCTTAAAAACAACAACAGCGCCATTCCGCTCTACACTGACTCTAAGACCGCAATGGCCTGGATCAAAAAAAAACACGCCAACACCAAACTGGCCCTCACGCCCCTCAACAAAGAACTTTTCGTCCTCCTGCAACGCGCTGAACGCTGGCTGGCCGACAACAAATATTCTAATAAAATCCTGAAATGGGAAACCAAATACTGGGGCGAAAACCCCGCCGACTTCGGCAGGAAGTGATTATTCACAAATATTGCCATACAGCCTCCCCTCTCGTGCCAGGAGAGGGGCCGGGGGTGAGGTGATTACGCAATTTGGCACGAAATTCGTTCTTCCAATTCAAGCAGTTCCGCATCGAACAAGAACGCTGCGCTATGAAAGTCTGCACCGACGCCTGCGCATTCGGGGCGTGGGCAAATATTTCTAACGCAAAACGAATTCTCGACATCGGCACGGGTACGGGGCTGCTATCGCTGATGGCTGCCCAAAGAAACCCGATAGCCTTAATCGACGCCATAGAAATTGAAAAAGATGCGGCCGAACAAGCATCAGAAAATATTCAGAACAGCCCATTTTCAAACCAGATTCGTGTTTTCCAAACCGCTATTCAAGATTTTAATCCCGGATACCTTTACGATTCCATCTTGATCAATCCGCCTTTCTACCAAAACGATCTCCGCTCGTTTGATGAAAGAATAAACCAGGCTCACCACGCGACAAGTTTGACATTTGACGAATTGCTCGAATCAATAGAAAGGTTGTTAAAAAACGAAGGCGCTTGGCATGTTCTGTTACCAATTGAAGAAAGTAAACACCTCACGATAAACGCAGTTAACCGAGGCTGGGTAAAGCAAAGTGAACTTTTACTCTATCATTCATTAATGCACGGGCCATTTCGTTCAATGGGTACTTTTTCGAGAATCCCGGCGGACGACGAACCAAATATTGTGGAAAAGCTGGCCGTCTACGAATCCGACAACCCGAACCATACGTTTGCTTTTCGCCAACTTTTACGGGACTTTTACCTGAAATTCTGACGAACGATGCCTGACGCACCTTTGCAAATATCCGTACTCATCCCTCTGTTTAATGAGGAAGAATCTCTGCCCGAACTGCACGACTGGATTGTGCGGGTGATGAACGAGAACAATTTCAGCTACGAAATTCTGTTCATGGACGACGGCAGCCGCGACCGCTCGTGGGAGGTGGTACGGCAGCTGTCGCTCCGAAATCCCAACGTGCGCGGGATGCGCTTCACTCGCAACTATGGCAAAACCGCCGCCCTCCAAACGGGCTTCCAGGCCGCGCTCGGCGAAGTGATCATCACCATGGACGCCGACTTGCAGGACAGCCCCGAGGAAATTCCGGAATTGTACCGAATGATCACCGAGGAAAGCTACGACCTCGTCTCCGGCTGGAAGCAGAAACGCTACGACCCGATCACCAAAACGCTTCCCACCAAGCTTTTCAACGCTGCTACGCGCTCCATTTCAGATGTCAAACTACATGACTTCAATTGCGGCCTGAAAGCCTACCGCAGCGATGTCGTCAAAAACATTACCATCTACGGCGAAATGCACCGCTACATTCCCGTCATCGCCAAATGGAATGGGTTCAGCCGCATCGGCGAGAAAGTGGTGCAGCACCAGGCGCGAAAGTACGGCAAGACCAAGTTTGGCCTAGAACGCTTCATGTATGGCTTTCTGGATTTGTTGTCGATCGCCTTCGTCAACAGATTTGGCCGTCGTCCCATGCACTTTTTTGGCAGTTTAGGGACGCTAATGTTTTTCTTCGGATCGCTGCTGACTATTTGGCTCATTGGGGTAAAAGTGTATAACATCTACACGCATCAACCCTACCGCAACGTCACCGAAAACCCGCTTTTCTTCATTGCCTTAACAGTAATTATCGTGGGTTCACAGCTTTTTCTGGGTGGCTTTTTGGGGGAATTGCTGGTGAAACAGTCCATCAATCAGACAGGCGATTACTTGATTGCCGATGAAGTGGGAGATGTGAAAACCAAACTCTTAAATTAAACTCGAATCTTGAAACTCAAACTTCTCCCTGTTCTAACACTTCTTAGCTTACCCCTCGCCGCCCAAACCAAACTCACCACCGACATTCCCCACCAAAACCTGGTGGTTGCCAAAAGCCCCGAGGCGGTGGGAATGTCACCCGAACGAGTTCAACGACTGGACGATGTGCTGAAAAGCTACGTCACCGACAACAAACTACCCGGTCTGGTGGCGATTCTCGTCCGAAACGGCCAAATCGTGTACCACCAAGCCTACGGACTGGCCGACGTAGCCACGCAGCGGCCCATGAAAACGGACGATATTTTTCGCATTGCCTCTATGTCGAAAGCCATCACGGCCACGGCGGTAATGATGCTCTACGAAGAAGGAAAATTTAGTCTGCACGATCCGATTTCTAAATTCATCCCCGAGTTTAAAAATCCGACAGTACTCAAATCGTTTCGTTTCAGCGACAGCACTTACACCACCGAACCGGCCAAATCCGAAATCACGATTCGGCAATTGATGAGCCACACGTCGGGCCTGGGCTACGGCATGATCGATGGCGATGAGCGTTTTAAGGCCCTCTACCAAAAATCCGGGGTTACGGATCTTTTCACGACCCAGCCGATAAGCATCGGCGAGAGCGTCAAAAAACTCGCCCGGCTGCCGCTGCATTTCAATCCGGGTGAAAAATATTCTTACTCCGAAGGGCTGGACGTGCTGGGCTATTTCGTCGAAATTATGTCGGGGATGCCGTTCGACGAGTACCTGCGTACCCATCTGTTTGAGCCGCTAGGCATGAAAGACACCTACTTTTATTTACCGGAAAGCAAAAGCAGCCGCCTCGTCACCATTCACCGCCCGAAAAACGGCAGTTGGGAAGTTTTTCCGACCACTTTTTACGATCCCGAATATCCGCGCAAGGGCGCGAAGCAGTTTTTCTCCGGCGGCGCGGGCC
>JBBSKK010000477.1:0-3438 GCA_038256395.1 Cytophagales bacterium
AATATTAAGGAAGGAAAGCACTCGGGTTTTGGATTTGTCAATCACATTTTTCTTGAAAAGCGGGAATGATTCCCAGCCTGCGCCACCGGCATCGCAAATGGTGGTTACGCCCACCCGGAAGGTAAAGCCGTCGGGCGGAAGGGCGGAGAGGCCATCGCTCAGGTAGCTGTTGTCGGAGGTACCATAAAACACGTGACCGTGAATATCGATCAGGCCCGGCGTGACGTACATGCCGCTGGCGCTCACGACTTGTTTGGCTTCTTTCGGATCGATGTTCTTGGCAATTTTCTTGATTTTTCCGTCGGCAATGCCTACGTCCAGAACTTCGTTTCGGTTGTTTTTCGGGTCGATGACCTGCCCGCCTTTGATGAGGATGGTGTAGGTTTGGGCGTGGCCAACGCCCGAAAACAAAGCAAAAAGGAGAAGAGGTAAGAATTTTTTCATGGGAAAAAGTTTTTTTGTAGAACTCAGACTGAGGCTTTCATCAATACCTCCTTCAATCGTGTCGCCACGATTTTGTCTTCGCCGGGTTGCAGCATCCAGCCCGTTATGCCGATGGCGTTATCGCCGCCGGAAACCACCTCGATGGAAGGTTCGCCGTTGCGAAGGTTTTCCTGCAGCCCCTTGGTGTCGAGGTTGACTTTTGCTTTATCCCAGGAAATTTTCAGCGTGGGTGTATGGTTGCCCAGTTCGGGGACAGTGGTTTCAACGGTCACGCCCGGCACGCTCTTGGCGGCATTGCCGATGCGGGCGGTGCGGTCTTCCCACATTTTCCAGAGCTTGTCCTGGTCGGTGTTGACGAATCTTTCCAGGGCAGCGTACATTCCCAGAATCTCCTCCTTGTTAATTTTCATGCCCCGGCCAATGGTGCTGCCACGCGGCGGCATACTCAGCCGGGCAGCCTGCACGTATTTTTTCTTGCCCATCAGAATCCCCGCGCTTTGCGGGCCGCGCAACGCCTTGCCGCCCGACACGCAGACGAGGTCGAAGCCCATGTCGTTGAAGCGCCAAAGGTTCTCGAGGGGCGGCACGTCGGCGGCGATGTCGATCATGCTAGGAATGCCGCGCCTTTTGGCGACCTCCACCCATTGCTCGTGGTTGATTTTTCCCCGATCCGACTGGATGTGCAGGAACCAAAGCAAGGCGGTTTTGTCGTCGATGGCCTTTTCGAGTCCGTCCAGCGTCTCGATTTGTACTATGGTGCAGCCCGTGTTTAGCAGCGCGTGGGAGTAGCCGACGTCGTGGCCTTTTTGCAAGATGACGACCGACTTCATGCCTGTGCCTTCGAGGTGCGGCAGGGCTTTTACTTTCTCGTTGTCCATGCCCGTCAACACACCCGCCAGGCCCAGCGTCATGGCCGAAAAGCAGCCCGCGCTGACGACAGCCGCTTCGGCGTGGGTGATGGCCGCAATTTTCTCGCCCACTTTGTCCTGCACTTCGTCCAGCATCATAAAGCTGTTGGAGGAGGTGCGGATGGTGTCCATCACTTCGTCGGGCATGAGCGAACCAGTCATGGCGGTGTAGGTGCCCGCCGCGTTGATGAAGGTACGGATGCCGAGTTCTTTGGCCAGATTTCTGACTGGAAGAGCGGCAGCGGGAATCTCGAGTGCAGCTCCTCCCAGAAAGCCGCCGACGAGCGGCAGCGAAGAGAGGTGCTTTATAAGGTCGCGGCGGTTGAGCATGTGCGGGTAGGGTTGCGTTTTTATTTAAAATGTAAAGCCCAATCTACCCCGAACTTACTTAAAGCGCTGACGATATGTTGTCGTTTTTCCTAGAAATTGGCGCAAAAAAGCCCAGAGGCCCCTTGTTCCGGGCCACCACCCAAACGGGACGGCCCCCAATCACAATTCTTTTCAAATCCCGAATTTCGCCATCCAGCCGGAAGCCCGCATCGACCGGGGAAAGGGATTGAAAGTTGCCTTTCCCCTTGTTCAGCAGTACCAGCCCGTAGCTGGAATCGTAGCGGCCCTGAAACGGACTGACACCCGCGTAGTTGCCGCCGCCCAGCAAGTCGAGGCGGCCATCGCCGTCGAGGTCGGTCACCGCCAGGGCAAACAGCTTGGAAACCTGCGCCTGCCAGGGCAGGTCATGGACGACGAAGCCGCCGTCGCGGTTTTCCAGATAGACCGACTCGAACTTGTTCACTTCCAGCTCGCTGGCATCGCGCAGTTCCTCCGGCTTGAATAGTTGGTCGACGGTTTTTCCGGCGAAGGACTGGTAATCGGGGAAGCGCTTGTTGATGATGGCAGGAAGGCGTTTGCCCAGTTCGTCTTTGGCGGAAACCGGGTACCAGCGGTCATTGACGCTGTAAGCTAAAATCTGCTCCATACCCTGGTTGCCGTCAAAATCCTTTACCCACATTTTGAGCTTAGAATTGGGCGATTTCTGGAATTTGTTGTTGGCTCCCAAATTCCCCGCCACCAGGTCAATGTCGCTGTCACCGTCGAAGTCCGCCGCGACTACACACTGCCACAGCCCGGCTGGTGCGGCGTATTTTTCGGCCCCGGTGGGGTCGAGTTTGCCTTTTTTGTTCAAAAAAACCGTCACCGGCATCCAGTCGCCTACTACGACTAAGTCCTTAACTTTATCCCCGTCGATATCGGCCCAAAGGGCGTCCGTCACCAGGCCCACTTCGCGGAGTTTCGGGGCCAGGCGCTCAGTTTGGTCGGTGAAATGGCCTTTTCCATCATTAATGAGCAGGTAGGAGCTGGGGATTTCTCCGTAGGCGAAGGCCACTACGCGGCCGCCAACGAACAGATCGAGGTCGCCGTCATTGTCAAAATCAAAGGGCCGAACACAGGATTTATTGTCGTACATCGGCGGCAGGGCTTTCGCTTCGCGCCGGAAATTTCCCTGCCCGTCGTTCAAGTAGAGTCGGTCGAACTGTTCGGGCATTTGGTCATAGAACTCGTTGCCGCCTGATACCACGTAGAGATCGGGGTAGCCGTCGCCGTTGGCGTCGAAGAACGCGGCGTCGGTGTCCTCAAAGGTCGAGTCGGTGCGGAAGTCGGGTTGGAGTTTGCGCTCGAAGCTGCCGTTGGCTTTTTGCAAAAAAAGTACCCCGATCTGCCACTTGGCCCCGCCGACGTACATATCTTCACGGCCATCGCCGTTCACGTCGGCCACGGCCACTTTTGGCCCTTCGGTAGATACCAGGAAAGGCATCAGGCTCTCGCGGTAGAAGTCGTAGTAGGTATTTTCCTCGTGCGTGTAGGGGATTTTGTACGCCTCGCTGCGGTCGGTGAAGTATTTCGGATCGGGTTTCTTCACAATTAGCAACGCCAAATTAACAAGGGAAGTAGCCCGCTCGCTGTACTTGATGACCAGTTGCCGATTCGCGGCGACATTGGTAAATACCTGCACCTTTTGGTTAGGCCATACCACGATGACGCTGTCCAGCATCGTACTTTTTCCCAGACCAAAGTGCGCAACGGGTTC
>JBBSKK010000478.1:0-3418 GCA_038256395.1 Cytophagales bacterium
ATCAAAGCCTGGGTCTCGCCGCCCCAGCTCAGCACGTCCCACATGGTGCAGGTGGCGGCCAGCATGGCGCAGGCGGCATCCACGGCGTTTCCGCCTTTTTGGAAGGTGGCGGCTCCGGCGGTGGCAGCCAGCGGCTTGCCGGTGATGGCCATCCAGTGCTTGCCATGGAGTGGGGGTTTCTGAGTGGGTTGGGCTGTGGCTTGGGAGGGGTAAAGTGACAGGGTAGTAAAGGCACAAAGGCACAAAGGCACAAAGGCACAAAGTGTGGCTATTGGGCGCAGTAAGACGGAAAGGTGTTTCATAGTTTTAGCTTTCTGGTAAAATTACGGGCTTTTTTCTGGATTTGCCTTTCTTGGTGAATTTTGGGAGTGGTTCTTCTACTTTTTCTTCTTCAGTAACGGGCTTTTTGATGATTTTGATTTGGGGGGAGGTCGGGAAGCCGATGGGTACCAGGGCTTCGGGCATGTGGAGGCGGGTTTTGGCGCGGGTGATGGCGACGTAGAGCAGGTTGATTTCTTCGTTCAGTTTGGCGAGGTTCTGGTCTTTCATTTGCCCGGTGGCTTTTAGTTCTTCCAGCCGCTCCTCGGTGATGAAGTCGTTGACCAACTGCACGGCGTCGTACTCCATGCCCTTGCAGCGGTGGACGGTCGAGAAAATCAACTCGGCGTCGGCCTTGTGGTCGTTGCCGATATGCTTTTCCTTGATTTGCTGGAGAATACCAGGAATTTCGTTCTTGTACTTTTTCACGATTTCCACCATCATACCGAGTTGCATGTCCTCAGTTTTCTCCACGTACTCAACCAACTCTTCGAGATTCCTCATCGCCCCGATCAGTTTGTCGCGGATGAGGTGGCGCTTGCCGTTGTAGAGGTTCAGCACGTCGTAGAGCGATGCCCCCTCGTCGGCGTAGGTGTAGGAATTGATGTTCCCCTCGAAGTAAATCCGCTCCACCTTTTTCTTCTCGGTCACGTACTGAATGGCTTTTAGCAGCAAGCCAAGGTTGGTGCGGGCCAGTACCGCCTTGGTTTCGATGGCATCGCTTTTTCCCCAACCTTTTATGGGAATGGGCTGGTAGTCGCCGATGAATTTTTTGAGTTCCAGCGTCCGCATGGCCAGGTCGGCGATGTCTTGCCCGAAGCGGAAACTGGTCGAGAGATGGAAGGTGGCGAAATCGGCTTTTTCCAGCGAGTTGACCGCGTGCCGCCAGCCGTAAATCTGCTGGTGGGTGTCGCCGACGATAACTTTGGTAGCCCGCTGTCGCAGGAAGATGTCGAGCATGGCGGGGGAGGCGTCCTGGCCCTCGTCGAAGAGGATGTAGTCGTAACACAGTGCCGGGTTCGACAACTGGAATCTTTTCAAATAAAAATCGTGGGTGATGTCGATCTCGCCGCGCTCCATGCGGTCGAGCAGTCGCTGGGTTTGGGCCTCGATGTAGTCGTAGAAGGTCGTGACGAACGTCCTCGCCTTGCCGTCCGAGACGGTGTCGAGATAGTTGAGATCCTGGATTTTGCGGGCGTCGCTGTTGCAGAAGTAGGCCGCAAAGCGGTCGATGTGCGTGGCGAGGACGTACTCGGCGTGTTTCTCGCCGTTGCCCTGCAGGCCCAGCAACTCGGCTATTTCGTGCGTCTGGTAGCCCTGTGGGCTGACCCGGTAATTGCTGAGGCGCACCACGTGGCGATAGGCCAGCGAGTGCGCCGTTTCGACCCGCACGTTGCGCAGCCCGCGCTCCCGAAACCGCCGCACCGCTTCCAGCTTGACCGATTTGTTGAAGGCCAGGTACAAAATCTCGCTGCTTTTGGGTCGCGCTTTGGCGTACTCGATCACGGTCGTGGTCTTGCCCGACCCCGCCACGGCGTTGATCTTGATGTTGCCCGTCGAGCGGACAATTTGCTGCTGTTCTTCGGTAAGCTTCATCGATCGGCTTTTGGGATTATAGCTTTTACAGAAAAAAAACTGCTTCATAATCTGGCGCACAAGGTATCCAAAAATTCCGGGGCCACGCCTGGTACGAAGGCTTATCCAAGATTTTAACCGTAAATTTGACCAAAACAAACTTCTTCATCATGGCCGTCATCACCAACTTATCCCAACTCGACCCCGAGGGTACCTATTCTTACGCTGATTACCTCAAATGGCAGTTTCAGGAGCGGGTAGAACTGTTTAGGGGAAAGATATTTAAGATGAGTCCTGCACCCAGCCTCAAACATCAATCGGTATCAATCAATCTTAGTAGCTTGTTTCTCAGCTATTTTCGTCAAGAAGATTGTCGTTTGTACGCCGCTCCCATTGATGTGAGGCTTTACAACCGTAAAAAGTCAGTAAAAGCCAGTAAAGACGTTTTCACCGTGGTTCAGCCCGATCTTTGCGTGGTCTGCGATTTGGTCAAGCTGGAAGACGGTCAAAGCTGCAACGGTGCACCCGATTTGGTGGTCGAAATCCTCTCGCCCGGCAATACCAAAAAAGAAATGAAGGACAAGTTTGAGCTTTACGAAGAAGCAGCCGTCCGGGAATATTGGCTGGTTCATCCGCTGGACGAATCGGTGCAGATTTACGTCCTCAACGAAGCCGAGCGCTACATCGGTCTGCCGCCCGCCACGGAGGTGGCGCGGTCGGCGATTTTCCCGGAGTTGAGCGTGGATTTGGCGGAGGTGTTTCGGTAAAAAGCTACTCTATCCTACCATTCGTGCCACAAAAATACCCTCTCCCGCGTACCCGAATATTCAGCCGGTTCGTTTACTTTTGGCCCCGCGTTTCCAACCATTTCTCCCGGCAAAGCATCTATCCAGGCATGAGGAAATCTTTTACGCTTCTTTTTATTGTGCTGGCTACTTCGGCATCAAGCTTTGGCCAAGCTCTGACCGCTTCGATGACGGGTAAAAAATCCGGCGATACCTCGCCCGGCGTCCAAAAGGCCTTAGCTCTCTACGACTCGGCTACCGTCGAGTCACAGCACCTCTACAACGGCAAGCAGTACTATATGTACGACAGCCGCGAGGCCGAGCACCCGTTTTTCCTGACGGAAGAATGGACGATGGGTTCGGTATTCTACGACGGGCAGCGTTTCGAGCAAGTCCCGCTCCTGTATGACATTGTCAAAGACGAAGTCGTAGTCCGCTACCGGGCGGGCTTCGGTAACGTGACTTTGCAGAATCCCAAACTGCGCACCTTCACACTGGCGGGGCATGACTTCATGCGGGTGGAGGCCGACACGGGCCGCATGGAAGGACTGCGGACGGGTTTTTACGACCAGCTATACACTGGAAAAACCAAAGTGCTGGCCCGGCGGCGAAAAGAGCGATTGACGCAGTTATCCGAAACCAAAATCACCATCCTATTTCCGATCAAAGACCAACTCTACCTTTTCAAAAACGGCGCGTACCAGCCCGTGCGCTCCAAAAATTCAGTATTGGCACTGCTG
>JBBSKK010000479.1:0-3414 GCA_038256395.1 Cytophagales bacterium
CACCTGAATGCCTTCCACGGCATACTGTGCGGCCCAGTACATGATGAAAAAGCCGAAGCCCATCTGAATGAGGCCCAGGCCGAACTTCACGGGGACGTAGGGGTTCAGGTGCTTTTTATTGAGGTAAATCCACAAGGCACCAATGGGTGCCGAGAAGACGAGGATGAAGAAGGCGTTGGCTGTCTGAAACCAGGAGGCGGGCATTTCCCAACCCGCAACAATTCGGTCGGTGTGGCGGTCGGCGAAGATCGTCAGCGACGAACCCGCCTGCTCGAAGCCCGACCAGAACAGGGCCGCCCCGATGAAGAAAATGAACAGCACGCCCACCCGCTTGCGCTCGACCACGCTCAGCGTTTTGTCCACCAGCCCGATGTAGGCAAAGTAAAGTATCGTGATGCCGACGATGACGTAGCCCATTACGTTGGCCAGTTCCACGGCATCCAGAAAGCCCGTCAGTACCAGCGTAGCCAGCAGCACCAAAGCTCCCGCCACTACGTACAGGAACGTCGGACTGCCTTTTTCCTCGGGGGGCTCGCCCAGCCCGGCCAGGTGCTTGCCGTTAAGCCGGAAGACCACCACACCCAGAAACATGGCGATGGCGGCGGCTCCGAAGCCGTAGTGCCAGCCGACTTTCTCGCCCAGGTACCCTACGATAGTCATGCCCAGAAAAGAGCCTAAGTTTATGCCAATGTAAAAGATGGAAAAACCCGCGTCGCGCCGCGCGCCTCCCTCAGGGTAAAGATTGCCGACGATGGAACTGATGTTGGGCTTGAGCAGCCCGGTACCTATGGCAACCGTACAAAGTCCGGCGAAGAAAGTGGCGTTGCTGCCCGGCACGGCCAGCAGGATGTGGCCGATCATAATCACGATGCCGCCCCATAAAATAGCCTTTTTTTGGCCCAGCATGTTGTCGGCGATCCAGCCGCCGGGCAACGTGAGCAGGTAAACCGACGAGGTGTAGAGTCCGTAAATGGCCCCGCCCGTGTCCTCCGGCAACCCCAGGGCACCCTCCGCCGCCGACTTGATAAGGTATAGCAGCAGGATGGCCCGCATTCCGTAGTAGCTGAATCGCTCCCACATTTCGGTAAAAAACAGGACGTAAAGGCCGCGCGGGTGTTTCTGGTTGGTAATGGTTGATTCCATGTAACGGGTTCTGAAAGTGAAGGGTGAAGGCTCGCAAGATAGTAATTCTGATAAAACTTCCGGCTAACCGCGCTTTTGTCTTATTTTGTATTTACCTTTTTACACCGAACACTATCCATGTTGCTGATCGACGCCTTACAAGCCCACCCTTTTTTCGCCCCGGTCGTTCCTACGAATAAACCTTTGCGAAAGCTCGACTTCACAGCCAGCAACGCCGACCTGCCCGATCTGGATTTGACGGACACGGCGGCTTTTTCGGATTATGTTTTTGGCAAAATGCTGGGCAACGGACGGTACGTCGGCGTGGGCGGCTACGATGAACACCGCGTGATTTACCGTCGCTCGGCCCACTTCGGCGACTACGCAGCGGAAGGCCGCTGCATTCATCTGGGCGTGGATATCTGGGCCGAAGCGCTGACGCCGGTTTTCGCACCGCTGCCGGGCGTGGTGCAGAGCGTGGCCTTCAACGACAATTTCGCCGACTACGGGCCGACGATCATTTTGCGGCACGAGGTGGGCGGCTTTGAATTCCATAGCTTGTACGGCCACCTCACGCTGGCTTCCTTAGAAAACATTTTCGTAGGCCGGGAGATCGCGGCGGGCGAGGGGTTCACCGCCATTGGCAACTACCCCGAGAACGGCAACTGGCCGCCGCATCTGCATTTCCAGTTGATTACCGAACTAAGCGGCTTCCACGGCGACTACCCCGGCGTAGCTTCGGTGGCCGAGCGGCAGACTTACCTGGAAAATTGTCCCAACCCCAACCTCATTCTTCGCCTGGCAGCTTTGGATTAAATTCCTCTTCTGTCAGGTTCTGTCAGGCCGAGGGGACAGGGCCGCCTGGCGGCCGAAGCCCGATTTGGAAAACCGGCTTTTCAATCGCTAATTTTGAGCCAATCATCCTCCTGCCTTTCATGCTGAAATTTTCGCCAAAACTTCTCCTCCTATTTCTCCCACTATTTTTTGTAAAAACGGCTTCCGGCCAGGGATACGTCATTATCAGTGGTAAAATCATTGACAAAGCCAGCCGACAGCCGATTCCCTACGCGCACATCGGCGTCATGGCCAAGGGCTTGGGTACCATCGCCAACGAGCAGGGCGAATTTTACTACCGCTTCCCCAAAATCGCCGCCAACGAAGACGTGACCGTGGCGCACCTGGGCTATAAAAACCTGGCACGGAAAGGCGCCGAATTCATATCGGGCGATAAAGAGGTACTTCTGGAATTGGAAACGGCGCAGCCCGTAGTGGTGGATAGCAGCTACGTCAAAAGTTTCGACGCCCGAGGCTGGGTGACGGCGGCTCTGGGTAAAGTGACCAAGAACTACACCGACACGCCCATCATGATGACGGGCTTTTACCAGGAAACCCTGCAACAGGACGAGGACTACGTGGACATCCGGGAAGCCGTGCTGAAAGTAGAAAAAGACCCGCGTCCTAAGACCGAATTTCCCGAAAAATACCGGATGCTGCGGGGCCGCCGCTTCACAAGTACCACCCGCGACAAGGC
Organism: Cytophagales bacterium; assembly: GCA_038256395.1. Lineage (GTDB taxonomy): Bacteria > Bacteroidota > Bacteroidia > Cytophagales > Spirosomataceae > Persicitalea. The sequence goes on from JBBSKK010000479.1 coordinate 2,654, forward strand.
CCTGGACGACTACGAATTTCCCAGCGGCCCGGCCATCGTCACGCGCAGCCTGGAAACGGGCCTGCCGGAGTACCTGTCGGGCAGCAACCTAGCCGACTACCGCTTCCAACTGGACGACAGCATCGCTTTTTACAATAATAAGGACGTCTATCAAATCCATTTCCGGCCCGTGGGCCCGCAGGTGAAGGGTGCCCGCAACGGCGTCATCTGCATCAACAAAGCCGACTCCGCCATCGTCCGCATTGCCTACGACTTTACCCCCGAGGGCATGGACGAGGTTTTCAAGGGTTCGATGAAAAACGCGATGGGCAAAATGCTGGGCAAGAACCGCCGCGAGGCCAAACGCGTCAGCAGTTTTACCAACTACCTCCCCTACGACGGCAAGTGGTACTTACAGGACTCGCAGCTCCTGATCCAAACCGACTTCATCAATAAAAGCGACACGCTGACGGGAACTATCAAGCTCCACTTCGTAGCCAACGACATCCTGAAAAGCAACGGCAAGGCCGTCCCCCCCTCGGAAGTCCCATTCGACACCGCCCAATTCCCCGCCCAAAAAATCCCGAAATACGACGAAGTCTATTGGTCCAATTTCAACCACATCATTCCGTCGGCAGGGATGCGGGAGATTCTGGAATCTTTGGTGAAATGAGGCACAAAGTTCCAAAGGCACAAAGTTTGTTTGCGCCAGCCCACTTTGTGCCTTTGTGCCTCTGGAACTTTGTGCCTTCCAAGCTACCCCATAAGCTTAAACCCTTCCC
>JBBSKK010000480.1:0-3392 GCA_038256395.1 Cytophagales bacterium
CAAGGCAAAAAGCTGGAAATCCCGTCGATGGGAATCCGCTGGAGCGCCGACGCACAGGCCCGCTTTAAAGGCACGAACATGAAGACGTCCATCGACCCCGTGTCGGGTAAGGAATACATCGACGTGTACAAAGGCACCGACTGGGCCATCCCCGTCTTCGACGAAGCCAAGCACTACCTATGGCCGATCCCGCTGAATTCGCTGGCCCAGAACCCGGCTATCAAGCAGAATCCGGGCTGGGAGTAGAGTTAATTCAAAATGAACAAAGCCACCCAAACAGCATTAGAAAAGCTGTTTGGGTGGCTTTGTTATGAAACTACCATTCCTAAGCCAATGAAAAGACTCGCCTTGTTTTTCAGCGTTGTTTGTTTTGCTGCCCTGCTCAAAGTACAGTATGCTGCTGCTCAAACAGTTCCCGATCCCCCAGCCGGACATCCACGTATAATGCTGATGGCCGGTGAAGAAAAAGAAATTCAAAAAACAATTGCTGCTGATCCGCTTTGGCAGAAAGTACACCAGGCCATTCTGGACGAATCTGACAAGATCATTCCTCTGCCGCCCGTGGAGCGGATCCTGGAAGGTCGGCGCTTGCTTGATAAGTCGCGGGAAGCGTTGCAGCGGATTTTTAATCTTTCCTACGCCTACCGGCTGACCGACGAAGACAAGTACGCCCAAAGAGCAGAAAAGGAAATGCTGGCCATCTCGCAATTTAGCGACTGGAATCCCTCCCACTACCTCGACGTGGGCGAAATGACTATGGCTATGGCCATTGGCTACGACTGGGTATACCCCAAACTTTCTCCCCAATCTCGGCAAAAAATAAGTCAGGCGATTATAGAGAAAGGGCTAAAAACCTCACAGGATAAACGCTACAACCATTGGCTCCGGCGCTCCAACAACTGGAATCAGGTCTGCAATGCGGGTATTACCTTCGGTGCATTGGCAGTTTATGAGCAGGTACCCGACCTTTCGAAACAGCTCATTAAGCGGGCCATCAACTCCATAAAATTACCCATGGAAGACTACGCTCCCAACGGTGCTTATCCCGAGGGTTACGGCTACTGGAACTACGGTACGACCTTCAACGTGTTGTTTCTTACGGCCCTCGAAAAAGCATTTGGCACCGACTACGGACTCTCTAAACGTCCGGGTTTTATGGAAACGGCCCGGTACTACGAAAATATGATTGGTACTTCCGGTTATCCATTCAATTACAGTGATGCAGGTTCGGGAACCGGGAAGTTGAGTCCGGCGATGTTTTATTTTGCCCAAAAAAGCAACGACCCATCTCTGCTTTGGATTGAAAAAGAATATCTAAAGCAATCTGATATTTCCCGTTCCGCTGATAATCGCGTATTTCCTTTGATGATGCTCTTAGGTGCGGGTATCGAATTAGACGGAATTAATCCGCCCCGGAAAAAGCTTTGGGTCGGACAAGGTAAAAGCCCGGTGACTCTCATGCGGAGTTCCTGGACCGATCCGAATGCGATATTCGTCGGTCTTAAAACCGGGTCACCCTCTGCGCCCCACGCGCACATGGATGTCGGTTCGTTCGTGATGGACGCCGACGGCGTGCGATGGGCCTTAGATTTGGGCAGCCAGAACTACCACTCGCTCGAGAAGCTGGGGATGGACATCTGGGGGAACGCACAGGACGCCCAACGCTGGACGATCAAACGCTACAACAATTTTATTCACAACACGCTTACCGTCAATGATCAACTTCAACGCGCCGATGGCTACGCCAAAATCGACGCTTCGGGCGAAAGTGACGCGCTGAAATACGGTATTTCGGATATATCGGCCCTTTACAAAGGACAACTCGCTGCTGCCCGCAGGGGTGTAGGTATCGTGGATGATTCCTACGTAGTCGTTCGTGATGAAGTGAAGGCCGCCGCCAAGAAAGCCACCGTGCGCTGGGTGATGCTCGCCCCCGACGGTGTAAAAATCAGCGGGGATAACACGGCAGTTTTGTCCAAAGATGGAAAAAAACTAACCCTCCGCGTGGACTTTCCTGCCAAAGCAAAACTCCAAACCTGGAGCAGTGCCCCAACAACCGACTACGACGCCGCTAACGAAGGCACGGTGCTGGTGGGCTTCGAGTACGAAGTGCCCGCCGGGCAGTCGCAAACGCTGCAAGTAAGCCTTTTGCCCGAAAAAGTCGTCAGTAATAATAAGTCGTTCGATAAACCGCTTTCTGATTGGGGGCAAAAATGATGTTTTTCATGCAAAGACAATTCTTTACTTTCCTGGCTTTTTTTCTAGTATTCACTGTCCAAGCTCAGATTACGCCCCGCAATATCCTTGCCCAAAAATATTCATTGCCCGAGGTAAAGCAGTCGCTTACACCCCAGGCGAAATACCACCCTTACCCCACCACACCCGCTGAGTGGAAAGCGGCCGTGCCGGATTCCATGCTTAGGAAAATCATTGCCACGGCGGAGGCTAATCTCGATTACGAATTCCCGCCCGTGACGGCCACCGTATCGCTGGATTTCGTGCGCTCGGGCGACCGCGAACGGCACCGGGGGGTAGCTTATCCAAAACGCGATGCGCTTTTCACGCTGGCTTTGGCGGAGAGTATCGAAAATAAAGGCCGTTTTACCGAAGCCATCTTGAATGGAGTATGGTCCATTTGCGAAGAAAGTTATTGGGGCGTCCCCGCCCACATTCGCGGCACCGGGCTGCCTGATGTGCAGCATCCGGTGGTAGATTTGGTGAGCGCCGAAACAGCCGCATTAATGGGGCTAGTAGACTATTTTGTGGGCGACAAACTGGACGCAATCAACCCGTTAATTCGCAAACGGATCTACCATGAAACCAACCAACGGATATTTATCCCGATGCTCAACTACACCGACGAGTATAGCTGGATGAGTAAATCGCGTCCCGTCAACAACTGGAACCCTTGGATCATATCCAATTGGATTTCTATGACGCTCACCCTGGAAAAGGACAAAACCCGTCGGGCTGAAATGATACACGAGGCCATGCTCGGTCTTGACCTCTACCTCAACGGCCTGGGCGAAGACGGTGGCTGTGATGAAGGGCCTGGCTACTGGTTTGCTGCCGGCGGCAGCGTGTACGACTGTCTGGAATTGCTGGGAAACGCTACCAACCAAAAAGTGCAGGTTTACGACCACCCGCTCATCAAAAAAATGGGGGCGTATATTTATAAAGTCCACATCGACGGCGACTACTTTGTCAACTTCGCCGACGCCGATCCTACGCGCATTCCCGAAGGACTTTTTTTGTACCGTTTCGGCAAAGCCCTGAACGACGAAAAAATGGTCGAGATGGGAAAGTGGGCTTTTGGAGCCTATCCCAACGAAGAGTTGAAATTAGATGGTCATCAACGTCCCCGCAAACTCGAGAGCCTGATGACAGTCGGG
>JBBSKK010000481.1:0-3381 GCA_038256395.1 Cytophagales bacterium
AGCGCAGCCCGTTTGGGAGTGGCAGAATCAGATGAGGCACCCTTACAACTCTCGCTGAAAGCCTACCCCAACCCCGTGCAGGATGCCGTGACGGTGGAAGTACTCAGCCGCGTGGCGGGAACGGCCACCTTCGAGGTACTTGACGTAATGGGCCGGGCGCGGCAGACGCGCAGGCAGGAGTTGGTGAAAGGGTTGAATGAGGTGGAGTTCCGGCTGGGTAGTTTGCCGACGGGGCTCTACCTCATAAAGGCCGTGGATGCACTGGGCCAGCAGGGCGTGGTGCGGGTGAAGAAAGAGTAGGGCAGTCATGGTCGCCGTTGTAGAGACGTTGCAAGCAACGTCTCTACTTAAAATTTAATCGTGTTCCCGGCCCGCGCTTTTCCAAAAGCGCGGGCCGGGAATTTTTTTAGCATTGAAAGGGCAGGGCAGGCTGAGTAAGCGAAGCTATACCTTCAAAAACCACTTATTCCTATACAGCACGTACATCAGCGCCCACTGCACCAGAATGTAAGCTACCGCGCTCCCCACGGCCTGCGCGGTTTCCGAGAAATGGCCCAGTAGCCCGCCAAACAGCGCGTTGGCGGTGTACTCGAAGTCAATAAATTCGTGCGCCATGTAAATGACGATGGAGTTCATACCAATGACGATGAAGAAGAAGGTCCAGCGGCGGAAGTCCAGCACGTCGATCACCCAGTAAAATAGCGCCAGCAGCAAAAAGCTTAGCCCGCCCACCAGCAGCACGAACGAACTTGTCCAAAGGTTTTTGTTGATTGGAAAAAACAGGTTCCAAAGCAAAGCCACAACGATACTCGCCACGCCAATGCCCGCCAGGGTTAGGACTTTACGATTGGACGACAGCTTGTTGGTATTGATGCGCAGAATTTGTCCGGCCAGAATCCCCAGCAGTCCCGTGGCAATGGCCGGAATGGTGGACATCAGTCCTTCGGGATCGTGGATTTTCTTGTAAAGTTTTCCCGGTAGAAACTGCGTGTCGAAGTAGCTGGCCGGGTTGCACTCCATCGTGAACTGCCCCGCGCCGCAGCCCGGTACGGGATAAAACGCCATGAACAGCCAATACCCCACCAAAATCATCACCAGCCAGACGTACAGCAGCCGTTTCGGACTGTACAGATAAATAAGTTGCGCGAACATACCCGCCAGGCCGATGCGCCCCAGTACGCTGGCGAAGCGCGTCGTTTCGTAGTCGGTGCGGAAGAGGCCGTTGCTATATATGACACCCAGCAATACCAGAATCAGGCCGCGCTGAATGGCTTTGCGGGCCAGCCGCGAACGCGAGAAGCCCCTGGCCAGTCGGCTGTCGAACGAAAAGGGCGTGGAGACGCCCGCCATAAAAATGAAGAGCGGAAAAATGAGGTCGTAGGCGTGGAAGCCGTGCCAGGCCGGGTGCGTGAGCTGCTCCTCCATGCCGCGCAGCCAACCCCAGCCCGTGGCCGCCGCCAGGGCCGCGACGAGTTGCTCGCCGCCCGTGATCCAGAACATGTCGAACCCGCGCAGGGTGTCGAGCGATTGCAGCCGCTGCGGTACGCCCGCTGCGCCGGACAGCGGTAGGTCGGCGTCTTGAATCCCAGATTGTTTGGTAGTAGAAATAGTGGCCAAAGATGTATCGAAAAATGAGGGTTTGAAATCGGGTTTGAACTTAGGAAGAAAACACCGATATTTTTCTTTTCGGAAAAATAAATGCCCAAAAACAGTAGGAAAAATCCTGAAAACCCTTTCATTTGTACTTTTGAGGGATTCTACAAGGTATATGGCCAAACCATTGACACTGCATAAAGGCTACGACATCAAGCTCGTGGGCGAAGCCGACTACACCATCACCGACCTGCCTGTTTCGGAGGTCGTGGCCATCAAGCCGCCCGATTTTCCGGGCTTGGTTCCCCGCATGATGGTGGAGCCGGGCGACGAGGTGCTGGCGGGCCAGCCGTTGTTTTTCGACAAGAACGACGAGCGCATTAAGTTCTTCTCGTCAGTCAGCGGCGAAGTGGCGGAGATCGTCCGGGGCGCGAAAAGGCGCATTATGGAAGTCAGGATCATCCCCGATCGCAAGGAGCGCAAGTATGTAGAACACGACCCCGCCAATCCGCTAGACCTTTCCCGCGAAGCGATCATCCAGCGGCTACTCGAAGGTGGCGGCTGGAACTACATACGGCAGCGGCCTTTCTCATTGATTGCCAATCCTGAAGATACGCCCAAATCCATTTTCGTCTCCTGTTTCGATACCGCGCCTCTCGCGCCCGATTTAGGATATATCGTAGATTTTGAGAAAGAAAACTTTGAAGTAGGCCTGTCCGTTCTTAAGCAACTAGCCGATGGCAAGCTCCATTTGGGCGTGCAGGATGAGATGGGTAAAAGGTCTTCTGACAAGGCGCTTACCGCCGAGGGTATTATTACCGTTCCCAATGAAAACATTCACCCGATCAAAGGTCCGCATCCGGCGGGGAATGTCGGCATCCAAATCCACCATCTCGACCCAATCAAGAAGGGCGAACTCGTCTGGTACGTGCATCCGCAGGATGTCATCATCATCGGGCGACTCTTCCGCGAAGGCCGCTACCGCACCGACCGCGTGGTGGCCCTGACGGGTAGCAGCGTCAAAGCCCCGCAGTATTTCCGGGCCGTCACCGGACAGACCATGTCCTCCGTTCTCGATGACCATATCGAAGGCGACGCCGCCCGCATCATTCAGGGCAACGTACTGACGGGCATCAACTCTTCCTCCGAAGATTTCCTCTCGCACTACACCAACCAAATCACGGTCATTCCCGAAGGCGGCGAACCGGAGTTTCTCGGCTGGCTGACGCCCGGCATCAAGAAACTGAGCCTTTCCAAAACATTTTTTTCCTGGCTTTTTCCCAACCGCAACTACGCCCTCGATACCAGTATGCGTGGCGAGGAAAGGGCTTTCGTCATGACGGGCCAGTACGATAAAGTGCTGCCCATGAATATCATGCCCGTGATTTTGTTGAAATCAATCCTGGCAAGAGACATCGAGCGTATGGAACAATTGGGCATTTACGAAGTTTCGGAAGAAGACTTCGCCCTCTGCGAATTCGTCTGCACCTCCAAAATAGAAGTACAGCGCATCATTTCGGAGGGATTGGAATATGTGCGGTTGGAGGGTTAAGGAGGAATGGAGGAAAGGAGCAAAGGAGGATGGATCAATTGAATTCCTTTCCTCCATTCTCCTCTCCTCCTTTAATTCCTCACTCATAAACTCATAAACTTTAAACTCTACATTGAAGCCGATACAAAACCTGGTCGAGTCCCTTGAACAACACTTCAAGGAGGGCGGCAAATACGAGAAATACCATCCGGCGTTCGACGCTTTGTCGACGTTTTTGTTCGTGCCGGGGCACACCA
>JBBSKK010000482.1:0-3380 GCA_038256395.1 Cytophagales bacterium
GCTCTATCCAATTGAGCTACAGAACCATTCCGCTAATCGGACTGCAAAAGTAGCGGATGATTGGGTTTTTACCAAAATGTTTTTTCTGATTTTTATAAAAAAAGAACTATGGCCTGCTACAAGCCCTGAAAATCAGGCTTACGCTTTTGCAGAAAAGCCATGATTCCTTCGGCGGTGTCGCGCGATTGACCCAGCACGTCCTGTTCCTGCGCTTCCACTTCCAGCATCGTTTCCAGATCGGAGTTTAGCGACTGGTTGAGCGCCCGCTTTATGGCCCCGATGGCCCGCGTGGGGGCGTGGCGGTAGTAGGCGACTGCCTCGGCCACGGCGGCGTCCAGCTCGGAGGCGGGTACGGCACGTTGCACCAGGCCAATTTGCACGGCTTCGGGGCCATACACACGGCGGCCCGTGGAGGCCAGGTCGAAGGCTCGGGCCATGCCCACCAGGCGGGGCAGGAAAAAAGTAGAACCCGCATCGGGCATTAGGCCGATGCCCACAAAAAGTTGCGCGAAGTAGGCTTCCTCGGGCATGACGACCACGTCGCAGGCCAGGGCCAGCGAGCAACCTGCCCCCGCCACCAGGCCGTTGAGGCGGCACACGACGGGCTTGGGAATGTTGCGCAAAGCGCGAATCATGGGATTGTAGCGGCTGCGCAGAGCGTCGCCCATGCTCGGGGTTTCGCCCAACCCGGCCTTCAAGTCGGCCCCCGAGCAGAAGGCTTTGTCGCCCGTCCCGGTCAGTACTACGACCCGGACGGTGGCGTCGGCATCGGCGGCGGTAACGGCCTGGGTAATTTCCTGGATGAGGTCGGGACTGAGGGCGTTATAGACCTGTGGGCGGTCGAGCGTGATGCGCGCTACCCCGTCGGCGACTTCGTAAATGAGGTTTTCGTACATGAAAAATCAGGTTTATTAATCAAAAGAACAAAAACACCGCTGCCATACTGACCACCACGCCCAATCCCAGCCCGGCATACACCTGCGCGGGCGTGTGCGCGTCGAGACGCAGCCTCGCACTCAATAACAAACCCGTGGCGATTATGCTCAAGACAAAGGGAAGAAACAAGGCAAAATCGCCGTAGCGCAGGATAACGCCACCCAAAGCTCCCAAACAGCCACCCACGCCCGTGCCATGGGCGCTGATTTGCCAACCCAGGCTAATTAAGGCCACGAAAAAGAGCGAAACGGTAATGCTGCCCAGCACTACGGCAATTTGCGGGGCCAGTTCACTAACGGGCTGGAATTGCCAACCAAACAAGTAGGTGCTTAAAGAATAGATGATCAGAGAAATCAGATAAGGCAGCCGCCGGTCGCGCAGCGTTTGGAGTTGCAGGCTATGGACAAAACCCAGCCGATGCAAATAGTAGATAACCAAAGCCGGTGCCACAAAGGTGTTGAGGAAGAGCAAAACCAGCAGACTGACCCGCGCCGAAGGACTCAGCGCCACGACGCCGACCAATTCTGGAGTTAGCCCAAAAAGAATCCCGAAAATATAGGTAGGCAGCAGCAGCGGATGCAGGACAACGGACAGGAAGAAGGCTAGACGGTGGCTCAATGCGTTTCGATTCTTGAAACAGCAAAGCTAGTGGTTATGTGTAATTGTTGAACTGTTGAATCGTGTAATTGATGTTGAATTGTTTTTTGTTCAAGCCGTAGACGACGAATAAATCCAATTCAACGATTACGCGATTCAACGTCGGCCTGGTGCTTTCATTTAACGATTCAACATTTGAACAGTTCAACAGCAATTAAACGATTACACAGTTCAACGATTACACAACCTTCTTCAAATCTGCTTTCGCAACCGCGCCACCGGAATATTGAGTTGCTCGCGGTACTTGGCCACGGTGCGGTGGGCGATGTTATAGCCCTTTTCGTTGAGGAGTTTTTCCAGCTTGTCGTCGGAGAAAGGCTTTCGTTTGGGCTCGGTTTCGATGAGTTCGCGGAGGATGTTCTTGACTTCGCGGCTGCTGGCGTCCTCGCCGGAATCGGTGGCGATGCCCTCGGAAAAGAAATATTTGAGCGGATAAAGGCCGAATTCAGTCTGTATGCACTTACTGCTCGCCACCCGTGAGACCGTCGAGACGTCCATGTCGATGATCGTGGCGATGTCTTTCAGGATCATGGGCCGCAGCCTGGTCTCGTCGCCGTCGAGGAAGAACTCGTACTGGTAGTTCAGGATGGCTGACATCGTGCGCATGAGCGTGGCCTGCCGCTGCCGGATGGCGTCGATGAACCACTTGGCCGAGTCCAGCTTCTGCTTCACGAAAGTGGCCGTTTCCCGGACGCTCTTGTTGGTTTTATCGCTTTTGTGGTAGGTGTCGAGCATTTCGGCAAACGAACGATTGATCCGTAGCTCGGGGGCATTCCGGGCGTTGAGCGTCACTTCCAGGCTGCCGTTGTGGTTGCTCAAGATGAAATCAGGCGTCAGGTAGTGCGAGCGGTCGTCATCGCCCTCCACCGAGCCGGGCTTAGGGTTGAGTTTGGTGATGAGCGTCAGCACATCGTAGGCTTCCTGACTCGAAATACCCAGCCGCCGCTGGATTTTTTCGTAATGCTTTTTGGAGAATTCTTCAAAATAATGCTCGATGATCTGCAAGGCCAGTTGCACACACAGATCCGATTGATTTCGCCGCCGGAGTTGCAACAAGAGGCATTCCCGCAAATCGCGGGCACCAATACCCGCTGGTTCGAGGGCCTGGACCATTTTCAGGATGCCTTCCAGCTCACATTCGGTGGTGTAAATACCCTGGGTGAACACCAGATCGTTGGCAATGGCCTTGAGCGCCCGCCGCAGGTAACCGTCGTTTTCGATGCTTCCCAGCAGGTGCAGCCCCAGAAAGAGCTGCTGCTCGGTCAGGTGTAAAAAACCGAACTGCCGAAAAAGGCTGTCGTGCAGTGTCTGATGCGTAGCAATGGGAAAGTCCCGATCCTCCTCCTGGTTATAGGGGCCGTCGCCGTACATCTTATAGCCGCCCATTTCCTCATGCTGAAGGTAGGTGTCGAGGTCGAGGTCATCGTGCGATTTTTCTTCGTAATCCCCGTCGTTAGCGTCCTCGATCTCGTATTCGTTCCTGACGACTTCTTCCTGACCTTCTTCGAGCGCCGGATTGGTCTCTATTTCCTCCTTAATGCGGGCATCGAGTTCGGCGGTCGGGATTTGCAGTAGCTTGATGAATTGGATTTGCTGCGGGGAGAGTTTTTGCAGAAATCCCTGGGTGATGATAAGCTTTTGCATGATTTGGTAAATGTTCGTTCATAGTCTGGTTTACAGATCTCTAGCACAATTCCCCCTCTCGTCAAATTTACAGTCACATATCAATCAATATCAGTGCCAAGATATAGCTATTTGCTGTGACAAGTAACTAAACTTGCAGAAAA
>JBBSKK010000483.1:0-3375 GCA_038256395.1 Cytophagales bacterium
AAGGCTCACCCGTAAAGCTGCGCCCCGAGGACATCCCCGACACGGGCGAGCCACTTTACGACGTAGCCCAAACCACGCCCGGCATCAAGCCGCCCGCCGTGTGGTTTCCGCACACGCTAATGGGCATTTCTACTTCCGATTTTAAGGAAGACACCACAGGCGGGGCTTTTGGGCCATTTTCGGGACAGGTGTTCGTCGGAGACCAGGGCCACAGTAAAATCATGCGCGTAGACCTGGAGAAAGTCAACGGCGTGTGGCAGGGGGTCTGTTTTCCTTTTCGGGAAGGCTTCGAGTCGGGCTTGATTCGTATGGTTTGGGGTCTGGACGGCGCGATGTTCGTGGGACAGACCGCCCGCGGTTGGTCGGCTACGGGCAAGGGACCTTTCGGCATTCAGCGGCTGGTGTGGACGGGGCAGACGCCGTTTGAAATAAAAACCATCCGCTCGCGGCCCGACGGCTTCGAGCTGACTTTCACGCTGCCCGTGGATGCCGCCACGGCGGGTAACCCGGCCTCGTACAGCCTCAACAGCTTTAATTACAAATACCACCACACCTACGGCAGCCCCGTCATCAACGCTGAACCGATGGCGATCAAGGGTATCGTAGTCGCTCCCGACGGCCTGAGCGCCCGGCTCGTGGTGGACGCCAGTAAGCTGCGCAAGGGCTACATTCACGAAGTAAAGGCCGAAGGATTAAAATCGAAAGAAGGAATATCGCTGCTGCATAACGTAGGCTACTATACGTTAAACGAAATCGCGCCGGGCAACCAGGCCGATGCCTCGCAGTTCACCGCCAGCAGCAAGAGCGGCGTGGGCGCGGCTATGGACCACAGCCAGCACAACATGAGCGAAGCGATGCCCGTCGCCATGAGTTCCGCCAAGCGCGTCACGACTCAGCCCGCCAGTTGGACCAACGGCGCCGACCAGGTCATCACGCTCGGCACCAAACCGGGCCTGAAATTCGACCTCAACGAAATCCAGGTGAAGGCAGGCAGCAAGGTGAAGTTTGTCTTCAATAACAACGATGATATGCTGCACAACGTGGTGATTACTAACCCCGGAATGGCGAACAAAGTCGGCGAAGCCGCCCTGAAATTGGGCTTAAAAGGTGCAGAAATGAACTACATTCCCAACTCGCCCGACGTGCTGTACCACACCGCCCTCATGCAACCCGAGAGCAGCGAGGCGCTGTACTTCGTGGCCCCCGCCAAGGCGGGGGACTACGACTACGTTTGCACCTTTCCGGGGCATTATACTTTGATGCAGGGGAGGTTGAAAGTGGTGAAGTGAGCGCGATTTTTATTAAACACCAGCCGTGAGTCTTTTCAAAAAAGACGAACCCAAGCAGTACGAATCCAACGGACACCAAATTATTTGCCAGATTTGTAGTAATACCCATTTCTGGGTGAAAAAAACGCATATTAGACCCGGTGCTGGCGCGGTTCAAAATCTTGACTTTTTAGCAAGGAAACCAGTTGCTTCGTGTGTTCCGAGTGTCGGCATATCGAGTGGTTCTTAGTGTAGATACTTTCTCCGAAAAAATCCCCGTTGTCCTTATTCTCCCACAAGACAGAAATTCTCTTTTCGGTACGGTGGTTCATAAGAAAAAGGCGAATCACCGGAGTGATTCGCCTTTCATTTTTCGTATTGACAGCTCGGCTGTTACTTTATAAACGGTTTGACAATAGCCAGTACTTCGTCTTTAGTCAGTGGCTCGTCAAAAGATTCCGTGATCGCTGCGAGCGACTTACCGGCAATTCCGGCGATGTTCACCCCACCTTGAACTGTGTTGTCGTCGCCAGCGTAAACGGCCTTAGGCGATCCCTCGTCCAGCGTAATCCAGGGCTTGATGTTAGGGGCATTTCTGATTTCCGACAAGATGTCCCGCGACTTGGCCGCGTGACGCGCTTCCACCGAGTGGATTTGCAGCGCGTAGTCGAGTAAGATTTCGTCTTCCTTAGCCATCAGATTCCCTGCCTGGCCTTTGTACGCGCGAACACCTGTATCCTCGAAAGCGTGTGACAAGAATACAAATGTATCGAACTTGCTGAATACATCAGCAAACGAACCACCGGCGGTAAAGTCAAAGTTCGGTTTGGCAGGAGCCATTGCACCAAGGGCGCCCTTCAGGAAGTTGACATGCTGTGTCTCATGCTTTTTGACTTGGTTGAAGACAACACCGTACTTCGCCGGGATAAGACCAGGGGTATTGGTACCCTTTATATAGAATTCTTCTTCCAGGTACTCAAGCGTAAGGGCAAATTTCAACACCTCGATCGCACCGGGCGTAAAAGCGTAAGCTTTGTTGAAAATAGTCCCCATCGCCACGGGTACGGCAGCAGCAGCCATGGATCGGCTTAACTTCGTCATGAAGCTTCGGCGGGTAGCATGCTGAAGACGTTCGACTGCATCGCCGTCCACCTGCTGGATTTCGTCAATTATTTTGAAAATATTCATAGTTTCTCGTTAAATGTGTTTTGAGTTGAAAGAATGATCAGGGCTTAGGCAGACCCGACGCGTCGATTTGGTTGTAGATGAAGGGTGCCACGGCAGGTAGCACTTGCGCAGGGCGCTTCAATAAGCCGAGGCCATTCGAGTCGATGATGTCGTCACCGGCAAAATCCATGCTGTTGGGATTAAGCAGGTCACGGATAATGGCCGCGTGGCGTGCTTCTACCGATACAATCTTACCAGCCAACAGCAAAAAAGTGGGGTTTTCGAGAAGAATGCCGGCACCATTGTAAGCAGAGACACCCGTATCCTCAAACACCTTGGCGGTACCCAGCACGCTGTCTCGGCTGCCGAAATCAATCTTGGTAAAGTTGGGCGACAGACCTCCGATCGCTGCGGCACCCAAAGCCGCCTTGAAGAATTCGCGGTGAATGATTTCGTGGTCGCGAATGTCGGTCAGGAACCTTTTCTCCTTGTCGCTCATGCCCGGGTAGGGCGAGTCAATCACTTTAATATAGAAGGCTGCCTCCAACTGCTCGAGGGCGTAAGCGTAGTTCAGGATACCAATATCACCCGTTCCCAAATTTACAGCAGCAGCACCGCCGGGATCCAAATCGTGGTCCTTGATACAGGATTGCATTAAAAATGCTCCGGTTGCGGCGGCCAATCCGGCCGACCGTAAAAAGAAGCGCCGATTCACCACATCCACTATCGGGTTCTCCTCAGAGCCGTTAGTTAGTGATAGTCTTTTTGTCGTTTTGTTCATAATTGTGAATGGTTTTGAAAATTGTTTACTCGTTTAGAACTTGGACTTGTGAAAAAAACTACGCCAGTTCGTTTGGTTTGGATTTTCAAACAGGAAAAAAAACGAACAACTGTAAGTGTTTTCAAATTTTTTTTACCTTGGTCATTTTGTTTCCTGATT
>JBBSKK010000484.1:0-3366 GCA_038256395.1 Cytophagales bacterium
AGGATTCGTGGGGAAGATTACTGAACTCTACCCGAACTTTCTGCCCGTTGGCAATGGTAAAGCTGAAATTGCCCAGCGAATCGGTGGTCGTGGTGAGCGGATTGGCTACGCCTGCCCAGTAGGCTTTTACCTGAATGCCGCAGATGCCCGGCTCAGTCGGGAAGGAAGTTTGGCGGGTACCGTCGCCGTTGAAGTCGCGGTAAACTTGACCGCTCAGTTGGGCCATTGCCGCCGGAGAAAAGGCGAGCAAAAATAGCCAAAAGAGCGTAGTTTGGGCGTGGAAGCCCCGACGGAGCTTCCACGCTCGTGAGCCTTGGTAAACAATTTTCATGGGTTGCAGGATTTACATTCGATTAGGGTTTTAGCGAAGACCGTGCCATTTTTTATTTTTAGGAATTTTTATAGGACATATTCTTAATAAATTTCATTTCAACTTATTGATTTAAAAGCTACTAATAAAGGTAAAATAATTTGCTGTGTAAGTTAAAAAAACGCAAAATTCACATTTTGCCAATTAAAGTCCCGCTGAATTCAGCCGATATTTGGCGTACTTTGGGCGATGACCGACAAGCAAAAACAGAAGCCAGAAAGCCAGATACTGGCCGTGTCAGGGAAGTACGAGATCAGGCTGAAGCTGCCGATCACCGGACGCTCGCTGCTAAGCTTCGAGCCTTATCTTTACAACACCACCCGGCACCTTGCCACGCAGCGAGTCATTCACCCGTTTACGGTAGAACTTTGGGATACCGAAATGCGGCAAATCGCCGCTCTTTTCCACGCCGACCATGGCAGAGAAGCCGCCGTTTCGCTGCCAAATGCTCCGTTTGGGGGCCTGGAATTCGCGGAAGGTATTCCGGGTGAAGCATTGACTCAATTGCTCGTGGCAGTCGAGGCATTCTGCCGCAAACAAAACCTCACCCGGCTGACTATCAAACTTGCCCCCGGCGGCTACGACGAAAAAGGGTTTTTGTTTCTCCAAAAAGTGTACGAAGACCAGGGTTTTCGGGTGGTCAGTTCACTCGCAAACCACCATATTCCGGTCGATGAAATTTCTTTTGTCCAAAAAATTCACCCTTCCGAGGGGAAGCGATTGCGTAAGTGCCAGCGGGCGGGCTTTGTGGCGGAACAATGGCAAAACCCCGACCCTGAACGGGTCTTTTCTTTTCTGTCGGAAAGCCGGAAACGGCAGGGTTACGCGCTGTCGCTGGATTTGGAACAGCTCCAAATCCTCCTCACCGAACTACCCGACGAAATCAAGGTTTTTGTGGTGAAAGACGGCCCCGCCATCGCCAGTCTCACCGTCGCTATTCGGGTCAGTCGGCGCATCCTGTACAACTTTTGTCCCGCCGACAACCTCGACTACCGGGTTTTCAGTCCGACTGTGCTGCTTAATTGTGCCTTGTACAAACACGCCCAAAGCGAAGGCGTCGAAATCATCGACCTGGGTGTGTCGCTGGATCATTTCGGCAACGAAAAGGGTTCGCTGATGCGTTTCAAAGAAAACCTGGGTGGGCAACCCTCCGCGAAAGTGACCTATCAAAAGATTTTTGTTTAGGAAAAAAATCTCCGATACTTTCGGCATAAAGCCGATAAAACATTCACCGAGCCTGGCACAGTAGTTGCCCTTTATTGAAGGTTTTGCCTCTTTATTGAACTGTTCATCCCAATCGACATGAAACTCAAAACGATTCGAACCATTCTGAATCACCCACTCAATAAGCACAGGAAGCTGGCCGCCCTGGCTACCTTTTTCAAGCGGGGCATTGCTATCAGGATTCACGATCACCCGATGGTTTACCCGTTCGTCGAGAATACTTTTCTGGTCGTGGAAAAGGGAATGTCCAGCGCTGAATTGCAAATATACACCGGCCTGTACGACACCAGCGAAATGCTTTTCATCATGCACTATTTGCGGGAAGACGACACGTTTGTGGACGTAGGGGCCAACATCGGTGCTTACACTATTCTTGCGTCGGGCGTAGCGGGAGCCCACTCGATCGCCTACGAGCCTATCCCTGCCACCTTCGCCAAGCTATCGAGAAACATCCATTACAATTCTCTGTCATCAAAAACAGAGCTGGTGAATTGCGGAGTCGGGGATAAAGCCAGCACGATTACGTTCTCTAATGCGCTGGACGCGATCAATCATGTCATTTATGAAGACAACTTTTCGGGAAGCACGATTGATGTTCCGGTCGATTCGCTCGACAATATGTTGGCGGGCAAAGAGGTGAATATCTTGAAAATTGATGTCGAAGGGTACGAGGCGAACGTAATCAATGGCGCGGCTCAGATTTTGGGAAAACCAGAATTGAAGGCAATACTGATGGAAACCAACGGCCTGACCGAACAGTATGAATTTGGGCAAAATTACCTCCACGACAAGTTGCTCGGGTTAGGGTTTCGACCTTATCGCTACCTGCCGGCAGAACGAAGGCTGGAACCGATCACCGGAACCAACCCTGAAAACACCCTTTACGTGCGTGATGTGAACTACGTCACCGAACGCATCGAAGCGGGTCGGAGGATCCGGCTTAGGGAAAATTTATTTTAGCGAAACCTCAGGCGTCAAATCCCCAGGCAGTTGCCGGGCCGATAGAAAACGCTCGAGCAAAATTCGTAGCTCACGATGGGGCCCATCCCGTAGAAGTCCAAGCATTTGAAGCCGAGATTTTCCATGAAATCCTTGGCGGCACCGTAGTGCTCCCTTTCCGAATTGTCCAGAATCAGTATGCCGTCTTCGGTGAGGTATTGGCAAGCGAACATCGCGCACTTCACCCGCTTCCTGCCGTCCACCACAATGATGCGGTATTTTTTCCCGGCTTCGCTTACGGCTTGAATGTAGGCATCCCCCAACTCCCTAAACAGGATGCTGGCATTGTCGGGCAGATTGGGCCTGACGATTTCCACCCACGCCTCCTCGTGTTCTACGGCGGTGATGTGCTTCACCCGGTTGGCGTACCATTTGGTGGAATTCCCCGAGCCGTACTCAAAAACCTCGAAGTCGGGCTTGATTCTCGGTTCCAGAAAAAAAATGAACGGATAGGTGTACCAGGGCAGCGGATTGTCTTCGGCATCGACGGAGCGCTTGGTGTGGTAGCTTCGGAACCAGCCGTATTTCTTCAGGGCACCTTCTAGGTGTAGCTGCACACTACCGCCCAATCTTAGTTGATTGAGTCCATTCCAAATTGTTTTCTTCACTGTCTTGATTTTTTGTTTTTTGTTTTGAGTCAGCAACCCGGCTGCCAAACCTACGGCAATTATTCCTTATTCCGACGCCTAGATCTGCCGCCGACTCGCGCCCAAATACCCGCCACTAACCCATTGATATCTTCCGAAACCCGCATCCACACGATGAGGACGGCA
>JBBSKK010000485.1:0-3364 GCA_038256395.1 Cytophagales bacterium
GTCGTTGGTGGGGTCGAAGTCGCACCAGCCGAGGCCGGGAATGTAGGCCGAAATCCAGGCGTGGGAGGCGTCGGAACCTTGCAGTTTCCGCTGGCCGGGCGGCGGCAACGTTTCGAGATAGCCGCTCACATAGCGAGCCGCGAAGCCCAGGCTGCGCAAGCCCGCGATGGCCAGATGCGAAAAATCCTGACAGACGCCCTTCTTCTCGCGCAATACCGTTTTGAGGGGTGTGTTGACGGTGGAAAATCTGGAATCGAAGGCAAATTCCCGGAAAATTTTTCCACAAAAATCCCGCACGGCTTCATAAAGCGACTTCTCTTCGGAAAAGCAATCTCGCGCGTAGCGGCGGATGTCCTCGCCCCAATGCACGAACGGACTGGGCATCAGGTACTGCAGTACCTCAGTTTTCAGCGCGAGGTCCGTTTTGAAAGCGGCCCGGGCTTCCCGGCAGGTAGTTGACCTAAGGATGGGCAATTCGGGATTCAGGAAAATAGTCTCGACCGTACTCCGTGCTACGACCCGCAATTGCCTGTGGGGTTTTTGGATGGAAAAAAAATGCACCGAATTGCCAAAAAAATCGACGCGCTCGGTGAGTTCGGCGGGTTCAGGCGTGACATTCAGCGAGAAATCGCTACAAACCTGGTTCACTGTCGTACGCGGCCTCAGACAAGCAATGCTATGGTAGCTACTCACCGACTGCCGGTATTCGTACAAAGTACTATGAATCAGATTATATTTCATGTTGATCCCCCGGATTCCCCCCCAAAAAAAACGACGGCTGAATGGCTACGTGGCTGAAATACAGGTTGGAAATACTTTCGGAGGCGGCCAGCGTCAGGGCCGTGATTTCGGCCATGAGTTCATCCAGATTTTTGCGAAAGTTGGTTTTCTCCTCGTATTCACAAAGCTCGACCACATTGGTTAGCTTGATTTTAGCCGCTGCTTCCAGCACGGCCTTCTGGGCGTTGTTCAGGCGGTCGTGGTTGCCGGGCAGTCGGTCGAGGCAGCGACCCAGCGCGTCAAATTGGTAGGCCAGAGCGTAGGGCGAGTTAGGCTCCATCAGCACCATGTCCAGGCCGGCGCTCAGGCTAATTTGGGAGCGGTAGGTGTTGCGGAATCTTCCCAACAAATGATGGTAATTGAGCAGGGCTTCCAGCAATTCGTTTTCGACGTACTCGGGATTGCGAAAGGCAAAAGAAGAACGAATCACACTCACCCGCGATAGAATACGCTCGATGAGTTTGCCGCTTTTCAGCAGGTAATACGCGTTGTCGCGCGACATGGTTTCCGACACCGTGCCATAGAACGTGAACGTCCGGCTGTACAATCGGTCGAGGTCTTTCTGGATGGCGCGGTGGTCGGCCTGTTCTTTTTTTAGCGTTTTTATCCTTACCAAACTCCCCTCGACCAAATCGACGGCCCGCCAGATTTCAGGGTTCCACTGGTCTCGCACCGACTTGATGGATCGCAAAAACCGCTCCACCGACGAGCCAATAGAGCCGGGCCGTTTTACATTCAGCACCAGGTCGTTAAGTTCCCGCATCGGATTTTGCAGCAAAATCGAGTTCTCATCGTTATCGGTCACGAAACCTGGATACGTCAGCGTGAGGTGCGTCAGTGACCGCAGCAGCCAGGGAACATGTTCGGCCTGACCGCCGTAGTTTTGGTGCATATTCAGCGCGTTCAGCACGATGTTCATGAAGGCATTGGTCGCCAGCACCCGTTCGCCGTAGCGGCCGACCCAGAAAAGGTTGTCGGCGCTGCGGCTGGGCAGCGAACTGGCCCGGCGGTAGTGGGTGGAGACGGGCAGCACGATGTGTTCGCGGGTTCCCTGCACTTCCTTACCCACAATCCAGGTATCCTTGGAGATGCCACCGTACTGGTTAGAAAATGTAAAGCGGCCTGCCTCGGGGGAGCTGCGCGTCAGACCGCCGGGCATCACTTCGTAGCCGTTTTCGGTGCCAATGAGGTAGGCCCGCAATGCGGCAAAGCGCGGCTCGATTTTGCCATCGACGAAGGCAGGAGTGGTGGAAAAGCTGACTTCTTCCTGCGCTACGTACTGCGTCGGATTGGCGCGGATTTCTCGTTTGAGCTGTTCGAGTTGCGTAGCAGAAAGCGCATGGCCGTAGATGGAGCGATTGTCGCGGTGACGGTTCACTTTCTTGATAATGAGACGGGAAAGGTTTTCCAGCACAAAACTACGCTCCTTCTCCTGCCCGCACCACCAGGTTGCCACTGAGGGCAGTAGCAGTTCCTGCCCCAGTAAATGGCGGCTGGCGTTGTGCATGAAGGCCATGAAGGCGTTGTTTTCCAGCAGTCCGGTGCCGGGCGGGTTGATGACCGCCACCTTGCCCATGCGAATGGCGTGGAGCAAACCCGGTACGCCAAGTCGAGAGTCGGAGCGTAGTTCCAATGGGTCGCTGAAATCGTCGTCGATGCGGCGCAGGATGATGTCCACCTTCTGTAAACCCTCGATGGATTTGAGCCACACGAAACCGTCACGCACCAGCAGATCGTCGCCCTGCGCCAGAATGTCGCCGTAATAAGCGGCCAGGTAGGCGTGTTCGAAGTAGGTCTCGTTGTTGGGGCCGGGTGTGAGATAGACGATGTTCAAATCTTCTTTTCCCTTACCAAAAACGCGGGCGATGGCCCCCTGGGTGCTGAGGTAAAAAGGCGACAGTCGCCGCACGAACAGGTTTTCGGCCAGGTCGGGCAGCACTTTGCTCATCACGGTGCGGTTTTCCAGCGCGTAGCCCGCACCCGATGGGGCTTGGGTGCGATTGTCGAGAACCCACATTCGCCCATCCGGCCCTCGGGCCATGTCCACGGCGTTTTTCACCAACTGGTGGTGACCCGCCAGCTTCACATCGTGACAAGCCCGCAGAAAGCCCGTGTTGTCATAGACTAACTCGGGCGGGATGACTTTTTCTTTGACCAAAGTCTGCGGGCCGTAGAGGTCTTTCAAAATAAGATTCTGCAACTCCGCCCGCTGCTGCAACCCTTTGGCGATTTCCTGCCATTCGTTTTGGTGAATCAAAAAAGGAATCGGGTCGAGCTGCCAGGGGCGGTTGAGGCCATCACTGCTTTCATAAACGCTGTAGGTGACACCGTTTTCCTGCAATTTGGTGATAATCTCCTGATTACGAACGCCTAGTTCTTTGATCCCCAATCCTTCCAAAGCTGCAAAAAGCGATTGCCAATGTGGTTTCAAAGCTCCGTTCCGGTCCAAGACTTCGTCGTAGGAGCGAACTTTTTGTCGGTACTCTTGGAGCAGCGAAGCAGTAGTGGTACTTAGCATTATTTCCCTTGGGGTTAAGCGGTCAATGGTTAAAAGGTCAAACGACACCGTCAAATTCTTCAATGA
>JBBSKK010000486.1:0-3361 GCA_038256395.1 Cytophagales bacterium
CACGCCTTGCACGTACGTTTTCAGACGTGGGTACTGCGATACGTCCGTAAGGGCCGCCGCACCGGGACTTTGCAGCCAGCCGGAATTATGGACGCCGGGAGTGGGTTCGTGCTGCTTTCCCAGTTTGGGGTAGGGATCCCAGCAGGAGTCGAACAGTACCAGGATGGGTTTGATTTTGTGCTTGGCGGCGATGTCCAGAAACTGATCGAGGCGTTTCTTGAAGCCCGTCGAATCCTGCCACAGCAGGTCGTGCAAATAAACGCGAGCCGTAGTGGCTCCCAACTCCTCGGCCCAACCGAGTTCCTTGTCGATTTCTTTGGGATTGAATGTCTCGGCCTGGAACATCTCCAACTGGTTGATGGCGCTGGCTGGGTTGTAGTTGGAGCCGAAAAGCCAGGGCTGCTTTGCATACCAATCGTCGGCTTTGGCCTCGCTCCAGCGTTCGGGCGTTTTATTTTGGGCAAAAGTGAGGGCTACGGAACAGGCAAAAAATAGAACCAGTAGTTTTTTCATCGAGGTAATAGATTGAATAAAAAATTTCCTACTCAAGAAGAGAGGAAGGGAATCATTTTAACCTCGAAGACATGATTTTTTACCGGCCAACCAACTTGATCGGCCTCTCGCCAGTGTCCAAACCCATTGCTTTGCGGTACTCGGGATAGCCCAGGAGCGTTTGGGCCACCAACCGCTCGCCTTTGGGGGAGAAATGCCCGTCGCAGGACACGTATAAATCGGCCCATTGGTCGGAACCAAGATCGTGGAAAACCGGGAGCAAATTGAGGTAGGTGGCTCCGGTCCGGCGGCACAGCGCCCGCAGCCGGGGCGACAGGTCGTCCGTCGGGTTTTGGTCATAAGCCTGTAGGTCGGATAAAATGGGTATGCCCAGCAAAATCACCTTCTTGCCTTCGGCGGCTTTCAGGAGTTTTGCCAGGGAGTATTCCAACACATCCCAGCGGCCTCCGAAAGCCTCCTTAGCGTAGCTATTGGGCAGGGTGGGGCCGTCTTCGTCCGACGGGCGGCCCTGTACGCTCAGAATGTCCTCGGCTTCGCTCGGACTGTCGGAATGGGGTTTGGCCCAGTGCATGGCGCAGCTATACAGGTAGGAATTCAATTGTATTTCGGCGGCCAGTTTCTTGTTCCAACCCAGGGTGCGATACAATGAATCGACGGTCTGCTGCACCTGCTCAGGCTTGTGGTAATTGGTGGGAGCGGCGATAGACTGCCGGATGTCGGCCAGGGAGTAGGCCAAGGTAACGTCCGGCAGGTTGCCTCGCCAATAGGGGCGGTAAATAGGATAACGCAACAGCGCCAGTTTATGCGATTCCCCGTAGTCCTCGAAGTCATTGGCGGGCAGCAGCCCGATAATGACCACATCGTGGTCGAAGCGCCGAACCAGGCTATCATAGGTGAGGTAGTAGTTGATCGGGCTGGTACCGTTGATGCCGAAGTTCAGATGTTCAAAGCCCGTTTGGGCTTCCAGCAGATTGGAATACCGTTGCGGGGCGTTCACCAGGTAGCCCTCTACGAACGAATCCCCCACAAACACCGCCCTCTTTTTTCCCGAAGGATTGGCGAGCGTCCGCTCCCGGTCGCGCATCCCGAAGCGGTTGCTGCTCAGCGTAATGGTGTCGCCGGTGCAGATCGGCAGCCGAATAGAGGCTTCGGGTATCCGCCAGCGTCCGAACACGGGGCTGACATCGCCCCAGAATCTCGGCCAGGCCGGATACCAGTGTTCAGTAAGCCAAACGCGCGAATGAAAGGGTTCGGGGGCGTCCGTAAGCTTGAAACGAATGATTCCGAAGCAGACAATTTCGGCTATGATCCAGAAGAACAACAGGCCAGTGAGCGAGGCCGAGACGTTGGCCACAGCGCCGTAGCGGGAGCTCGTACCGAGCATGGCCGCCGCCAGCAGCCCCACGGCCGTAAGCAGGTAGCCGAGCATCCCGTTCAGGACGATGCCGCCCAGCAGACCGTCACCATTGGTGAAGGCAAGGTCATACAGTTGTAAAATTCCCCAAATTACTACCAAACCGCCCGAAATAGCGGCCCAAAACTTCAACACAGATTTCATAACGATATGGACAAAAGTCGTAGATAAGACAAACACCTCTCCGATGAAATGTGTTTTGCCATCCCTTGATATTTTTTGGAAAGCAACAGTAATTTTCTTTTTGAAGGCGACTGCCTTAACTTGAAAATCCACCACCGCCCGGAGTATTTTTCCGGGCGGTGGTGGATTCACTTTTCAGAGCCGACTCTACTTCACAACGATCACCCGCTTGAACTCCGACTTGCCACTGGCGGCGGTCGCCTCCTTGCCCAGCAGCAGGTATGTTCCAACCGACTGCGCGGGAAGCCGCACCATTTCGCGGTGTTCGCCCCGGCCCGTCAGGCTCTTCTGCCACATTTGCCGGCCTTGTATGTCGCTGACTCGAAGGCAGGTCTGGTTTGATGGGGCGATACACGGGGGGGAGGGTACTTGAGCCATCATCCCAGCGCCAGAGAGCAGGAGTAGAAGGGACATCAGAATACCGATTCTAGGCAAAGGGAAGGCAAATGCTATTTTTTCTCACGAGTGTAGGGGTTTAAAGGGTTTATGAAGTTAACTGTCGGGAAAGCTAAGGTGAGTAACTGTTATAATCAAGCGGATATAAAAAAAATAATATTGTAGTAATAATCTGTTATTTAGGGAGAAGTGGTGTTTGATTACAAACAAAGTTGTAGAATACAATTTTTATAATAATTAACTTTTTTGGCCATTTAGTGAACGGTAAAATAAGCGAATGCACCAAGGCGATTATCGGGGTGAAGAAGCTGGTTAGTCAGTTGCTTTGTTGAGTGTTCGCGTTGCAAACGCTAGGTGATACAACACCGATTACAAATTGGTGTTAGCGAAGAATTATTTGGGCAACAACACAAAATCGTAATTGGTCTTTCCTCCCATAGTCACGGTGCAGCAACTAGTTTCTTGGATACCTTCTCTGTAAAATAGATAATCTAAGTATTTGTCTCGCAACTCTTATCGTCTGAACGACAATCTAATGCTAGCATACAAATACTTCTTAGGGACATCCACCATTATTTGATACGCCCCGGTCGAATCCGTATACGTTTCCTTGATGGGCACCCCGCCGCTTACTCCTTTGTGTCCAGCAAAAAGTATGGTCATGCTATCCACAGGCTGTCCGGCCTGGTTGGTTACCTTGCCGTACACGGTAGTGAGGCGGGAGTCTTTCCCCCATTTGCAGCTTTGAGCAGAAAACAGGGCAAATAACAGTGCAAATACCCACATGGGATTATTTCCAAATCTTCGGGAGGGGCGTCCCCGCCCCCAGGCAATCAATCTTCTTTTCATGATATA
>JBBSKK010000487.1:0-3357 GCA_038256395.1 Cytophagales bacterium
GAATATGCTGGTTTTTTTGTACAAAATCCACCTCGATTCGCTGGGCGAAATCAAGTCGCTGGAAGTATTGCACGAAGTGCTTCACTGAAATTTCCTGACCGCCAGGAAATTTGGCACCATTGTTGCTTTTTTAGAAAGTTGTTATTGTGAACGAAACACTATACTGACGATGAAAAAAGTTTTTTACCTATTCACCTGCTTTGCAATTGTTTGGAGCTGTACGCCTACCGATCAAGTAACGCCTACCATTACTTCGCCCGCAGCCAACGTCACGGCCAACTACGCGGCGGATTTCCTGCACGACTGGGTCAATCTGGAATGCCATTTGGTAAAGGAAACGCCGGGCTTTTTCCCGCCCCAGGCGGCGCGGGTCTTCGGCCTTACGGGCGTTACGGCCTACGAGGCGGCCTACCGGGGTATTCCCGGCGCGCGTTCGCTGACCGGGCAGTTGAACGGTTTTGGCTCCTACCCTATGCCGCAGGCCGACGCCCTGAGCGTGCAGTACCACTGGGGCATCGTCACTAACGCGGCGGTGGCCGAAATCATGCGGTTTTCCTTCGGCGGTAACTTGTCGCCCGCCAACCTGAAAGTGGTAAACGAAAAGGAGGAGACTAACTACAATCAGTTCAGGAAGGAAGCCCCCAGCAAAGCAGTAGCGGAACTTTCTCAAAAACTCGGCAAGGATATTGCGGCGGCGGTTTTCGAGTATTCCAAGACAGACGGCGGCCACGAAGCCTATCTCACGCCTTTTTCCAAAACCTACAAAATACCCGTCGGGGCCGACAAGTGGATTCCCACCGACGCCAAAAACCTCACGCCCCTCTGCCCCGAGTGGGACAAGTGCCGCCCGATGCTGGCTTCCAACATGGCTTATGCCGTGCCGCCCAAGCCCGTCGCCTTCTCGACAGACCCGCAGTCGGAGTTTTTCAAGATTAGCAAGCAGGTGTATGACGTAGTCCAGAACGGCACGGATGAGCAGCGCGAAATCGCCCGCTTCTGGGCCGACGACCCCTTCGCCACCTGCACACCCACGGGCCACACCTTCGGCATCCTGACCCAGCTTTTGAAAGAAACCAACGCCACGCTCGAAAAAGCAGTGGTGGCCTACGCCAAGCTGGGTATCGCCGAGAACGACGCCTTTATCACCTGCTGGAAAATCAAGTACGACTACAACCTGATTCGTCCGGTTTCCTATATCCAGAAGTACATCGACCCTAACTTTAAAACGGTAATTGGCACACCGCCCTTCCCGGCCTACACCTCGGGTCACGCCACCGAAGCCGCCGTGGGCGAGCGGATTTTTACCGAAATGTTCACCAACGGCGACGGTGTGTACCCCTTCACCGATCGCTCGCAATTGCAGCACGGCTTCGGCACCCGGAAGTTCAAGAACTTCAAGCAGGTGTCCGAAGAATGCGCCGACTCGCGGCTGTACGGCGGCATTCACTACGACATGGATAACCAACGCGGCCTGCTCATGGGCCGTGCCATCGGCGACAACGTGCTGCGGGCGATTCAGTGGCCAAAAGAGTTGAAATAGTTGTTCTTCGGCTTCGCTCAGAATGACAAAAAATAGAAAGTTGAGAGTGAAAAAAATTACAATTTTAATTGCCCTGGCTGTTTCCATTTTAGGCTGTACTGAGAATCCGGTGCGGAACGAGGATGTGGCTTTGCTGGCGGATTTAGAATGTAAGGCGCGGCAGTTGAAGGAGCAGCGCTTCCAAGTGGCGAATGACCTTCGGCTGCGGGGCGATTCTTTAATGAAAGCCAATATTCCGCTGACCGAATCGCAGCGGGCGGAGGAGGACTCCCTGAAACAGACGCTAACCGTGCAGACGGGCGAACTCGCCACGCGGCTTACTTTTGTGATGGACAGCCTATTCGAGGCGCATTACAAAACCATGGAGCAGCGGGAGGCGTTCGATAAGGCATTGGCAAAAAAGGTGGCGGAGATTTGCCCGTGATTGGGCGGTAGTTGGTAATTTCGTGTTTCTCGAAACCCAACCCCGAACCTTTTCCCATGCTCACGCTCGATAACTTTGAAGAAGAAGTAAGCCCCGAAATTGTCAAGCGTGGAAGCGGCTATTTCAACAACGGCGCGGTCACCTACCTTGAAGAAGGCGAAGACGACCTCTGGGAAGCCGAGGTGGACGGCTCCGAAACCTACCAGGTCGAAATCACGCTGGAAAGGCGTCATGTAATAGCGCACAATTGCGACTGCCCTTATGACGGAATAGTGTGCAAGCTCGTGGTGGCAGTGCTGTACGAAATTCGCCAGCGAATCAAGCAAAACCAGGCCAAGCCCACCACCAAGAAACCCCAAAAACTCACGCTGGCTTCCCTGCTGGAAAAAATCGACCTGTCGGAATTGCGTGGCTTCGTGACAGAATACGCCGCTTCGGACAAGACCTTCCGCCAAAAACTTGAACTCCACTTCGCCGATAAGGACGAACGCATCGACGTCGGACAAAAATATAGCGAACTCATCGCAAAAATCGTCCGAACCCACGCCGACCGGGGTTATCTTGGCTATACTGAGTCGCGGAAAGTGGCCAAAGAACTCGATAAGATCGTCGAGATGGGCTACCAGTACGCCTCCAACGACAACTACAAGGATGCCCTCACAGTAGCGCAAGTGCTGCTGGTGGAACTCATGGATCTTTATAAGGAATCCGACGATTCGGCGGGCGACCTGGGCGGTACGTTTTTCGGCATCTCCGAACTGATGAATGTCCTCGCCACTTCGGATGCCAGCCTGGAACTCAAAGAGGAACTACTCGAATTCCTGGCCAAGGAACTCCAAAACGGCGACTACTTCAACTACGGCGATTATGGCTACGACCTGCTGGCCGTAATCCCACCCATCGCCCTCGCTCTGGGCGAACCCGATATGTACCTCACCGTCCTGGATCGCCTGGATAAAAACGCGGACAGCTATCTCCGGCAGCAACTCAAAACTAGCCGAATCGATTTCCTGCGCAGCATTGGCCGCACCGAAGAAGTGAACCAGGCCGTGGCAGCCAGTATGGACATCCCCCAGGTAAGGCAGGGCGTGGTGGATGAAGCATTGCGGCAAAAAGACTATCGGAAAGCCAAAACACTACTCAGCGAAGGCATCCTGGTGGCCGAGCGACTGAAACACTCCGGCACGGTACACGATTGGGAAAAACAACTGCTGACCATCGCCGAACTGGAAAAAGACACCGATCAAATCCGGCATTTTGCCAAGAGATTTGCGTTCGATCGCCAGTTCGATTTGAATTATTATCAAAAATGGAAAAACACTTTTTCCGCCGCCGAATGGGAAAAGGAACGCGAAAACCTCATTCAGAAGAAGACCAAGGAAGCCAAAGAAAA
>JBBSKK010000488.1:0-3345 GCA_038256395.1 Cytophagales bacterium
AGCCCGTTGGCCGCCGCGCCGACGCCGATACCCGCAAAACCCAGCTCGGCGATGGGCGTGTCGATGACGCGCTTGGCCCCGAATTCGTCCAGCATCCCCTGGCTGGCTTTATAAGCACCGTTGTACTCGGCGACCTCCTCGCCCATCAAAAACACTTTTTCGTCGCGACGCATCTCCTCGGACATGGCCTCTTTTATGGCATCTCTAAACGCTAGTTCTGGCATTTTTTTCAGTTGAAAGTTAAAAGTTGAGGCAGCGATACCGCTGCGGCCGGTACGGTACCGACCCCCAGGTGGCCGCCTGAGCGGTTGAGAGTGAAGAAATCAGCTTCATCCTCTGAATAAGCACCCGTAAAACTAGTCATTGGGGGTTGAATTCTCAAATTGTTAATATGGATTAGGAGCCTTTTCTAGGTCATAGTTTGTAATTTTATGCCCAGTCATTCCAAATTTTGTTTCCATGAAAAAGTCTTTTCCTACAGCTTTTCTTTTTTCTTTCTTCTTGATTGTTATTTTAAATTCCTGTAAATCAGGAATGAGGGGCTCAAAAGACGACGCCGTGAGTACTTTACGGGCCGGGCGGGTGCTGCTACCCAATGGTTGGTCGTTGACGACGCCGGGCAAAAGTTTGCCCTTAGGCGATTTGCCGCTGAACGTGGCGGTTTCTTCGTCGGGAAAGTGGATGGCCTTTACCAACAACGGGCAGGGAACCCAGACCATCACGCTCATCGACCGCGAAAAGCAGGTAGTTTCCGACACCATCGAAATTCCGAAATCCTGGGTAGGACTGGCTTTTTCAGCGGACGAAAAGCGGCTGTTCGCCTCGGGCGGCAACGACAATCTCATCAGGATTTACCAGAATAATGCGGGAAAACTCCGGGAAAACGGGCAAATCGTGCTGGGCGAGCCGTGGCCCAGGGGCAAGATTTCCCCGTCGGGCCTCTGCTTCGACGACGCCACTAACCACCTCTACATCGTTACCAAGGACGACAGCGCCCTCTACACCTGCGATGCCGTGACGCGGCAGGTGCTGCGCCGCGAGCCGCTACCCGCCGAGGCGTACACCTGCGTGCTGTCCCCCGACAAGTCTCAGTTGTACATTTCGCTGTGGGGCGGCAGTCGCGTTCTGATGTATGATTTGAAAAAAAGATTGATCGCCGGAGAAGTCAGCGTGGGCAGTCATCCCAACGACATGGTGCTGACCAAAGACGGCAAGTACCTTTTCGTAGCCAACGGCAACGAAAATACCGTTTCGGTTATTGACTTGCCCGCTCGCCGGGTGATCGAGACGCTCACGACTTCCCTCTATCCCGACGCCCCGGCGGGCAGTACCCCCAACGGCCTGGCGCTTTCGGAAGACGAAAAAACGCTTTACGTCGCCAACGCCGACAACAACTGCCTGGCTGTATTCGATGTCTCGGATCACGGTGAAAGCCGCTCACTAGGCTTTATTCCCACGGGTTGGTACCCCACGGCGGTGCGCGAGGTCGGCGGGAAAATCTACGTCGCCAACGGCAAGGGCATTACGTCGCTGGCCAATCCCGGCGGGCCGCAGCCGACCATGACCGGGACAGAGCGGGCCAAAGCGGAGTATATCGGGAATTTGTTTCAGGGCAATTTGTCCATCATCGACAAGCCCGACGAAGACCTGCTGGCGGGCTACACGAAGTTGGTGTACGAAAACACGCCCTATACTAAGGAAAGGGAAACGGTGAGTGAAGGTCAGAAGGGCAATCCCATTCCGAGCGCAGTGGGCGGGACCTCGCCGATCAAGTACGTTTTTTACATTATCAAAGAAAACCGCACCTACGACCAAGTGTTCGGCGATATGCCCGAGGGCAACGGCGACTCGAGCCTGTGTCTTTTTCCCGAAAAAATAACGCCCAACCACCACGCCCTGGCGCGGGAGTTCGTGCTGCTGGACAATTTTTACGTCAACGCCGAGGTGAGCGCCGACGGCCACAACTGGTCGATGGCGGGCTACGCCACCGATTTTGTGGAAAAAACCTGGCCCACCAGCTACGGTGGCCGCGGCGGTACCTACGACTACGAGGGAACGCGCGAAGTGGCGCATCCGAAGGACGGTTTCATCTGGGATTACTGCAAGCGGGCGGGCGTCAGCTACCGCAGCTACGGCGAATTCGTTTCAACCAATGGCCCCAATATCGAGGCGCTGGAAGGCCACTACGACCCCAACTACCACGGCTACGACCTCAGCTACAAAGACGTGAATCGCGAAGCCGCCTGGGAAAAAGACTTCGACGCCCTGGTGGCGGCCAACAAAGTGCCGCACTTCAACACGCTGCGCATTTCCAACGACCACACCTCTGGGCTGCGCATCGGCGCGCCGACGCCCTTCGCGCACGTGGCCGACAACGACTTGGCGTTAGGCCGATTCGTGGAGCATTTGTCCAAAAGCCCGATCTGGAACGAATCCGTGGTGTTCGTCGTGGAGGACGACGCCCAAAACGGCCCTGACCACGTGGACGCCCACCGCTCGGTGGCGTTGGTAATCGGCCCACACGTTAAACGCAACTACGTGGATCACACCATGTACAGTACCACGTCGCTGCTGCGGACAATGGAACTGATTCTGGGCCTACCGCCGATGAGTCAGTACGATGCCGCCGCCCCGCCGCTCTGGCGCAGTTTCACCGCCAAAGCCGATACCAAACCCTACACCGCCCGACCCAACAACGTAAGTCTCGACCAAAAAAACGTCGCCGTCAACAAGCATTCCATCCGCTCGGGCGAGCTGAACCTAGCCGTACCCGACGCGATCAACGATGTGGAATTCAGCGAAATCATCTGGAAAGCCGTGAAGGGCCTGGACAGCAAAATGCCCGCGCCGCGACGATCGGCGTTCGTGCGGGCGCGGGCTGAGGAGGAGGAGGAAGAGGACTAACGCCTTTTCTTCGTGAGCTTGTATTTATCGACGGACGGCAGTCCAGTAATATGATCTTTTACACGATAGATTACTTCGCAGTTTGTTAGTTGTTTGCACAGCGAATCGACGGGTCCCCAAGCATAGTTGCAGGTACCAATCGAATTACCATGCTTATCGTACACGGCGCTGCCCGCATCGTAATAATTCGATCCCGCCACATACACTAGTTCGCCTTTGTACTTACACTCATCAATTTCCCCAACGGCAAACGGCTTATTGAAAATCCTACTGAGTCCGTCAGGGATTTCAAATTTGTCCTTACAGTTCGTCATCAAAAAAAGTGACAATTCCCGGGGCCGCGGTATAGGCATAGACGACAAGGGCAACAAAGCCCACTAGCCAGGGCAGCAAGCGAGAGATCAACCCGCGCGAGGGTAAAGAGCGCAAGCCGAATCGGCG
>JBBSKK010000489.1:0-3333 GCA_038256395.1 Cytophagales bacterium
CGCTATCGGGTGGAATCAATCCGGCCAGGATATTCATAAAAGTAGTTTTGCCCGTACCGTTGGTGCCGATCAACGCCACTTTATCCCCCCGGCTCATGCCAAAGGTCACATTCTTGAAAAGCCATTTTTCCCCAAAAGACTTGGAGACGTTTTCGGCAGAGAGGTAGTTCACGGTGGGGGTGGGAGAGTTGAAAGTGGTAAAGTTTTGTTGAATTGTTGAACCGTGTAATCGTTGAATCGATGTTTTTTGATGAATTGTTGTTTGTTTAGGATTTTAACAATAAATGAATTCACTCCCCCGTTTTGGCCTCTATACAAATAACAATTCAACATCAATTACACGATTAAACAAATCAACAATTCAACAACTTTATAAGAATCCCAACAACGCTTCCCCCGTCGCCTCCGTTCCCAGGATTTTGTCGGCGGGGGTGTTGGCGTCGGCGATGTCACGGGTGCGGATGCCCGATTTCAGGACTTGGTCCACCGCGTCGATGATTGCGTCGGATTCTTCTTTTAAGCCAAAGGATATGTCGAGCAGCAGTGCTGCCGAGAGTACCGAAGCCATTGGGTTTGCTAACCCCATGCCCGTGATGTCGTGGGCCGAGCCGTGGATGGGTTCGTAAACCCCCGTGCCGTCGCCGATGGAAGCCGAGGCCAGCATCCCCATCGAACCGGCGATTTGGCTGGCTTCATCGGTGAGGATGTCGCCAAAGAGGTTGGCCGTTACCACCACGTCGAAGCGGCGTGGGTCTTTGATGAGCAACATTGCCGCCGAGTCCACGAACTGGTGTTCCACCGTCACTTCGGGGTATTCTTTCGCCACACGCTGCACTACTTCCCGCCACAGACGACTGGTTTCAAGCACGTTGGCTTTGTCCACTGACATCAATTTCTTGCCGCGCGTCATGGCGGCGTCGAACGCTTTGCGGGCAATGCGCTCCACTTCGTACACGCTGTAGGTCGCAATGTCGTAGGCGGTGTTGCCGTTGTCTTTCCTTCCTTTTTCGCCAAAATAAATATCACCCGTCAGTTCGCGGAAGAACAGAATATCGGAACCTTTGAGGATTTCGGGCTTGATGGAAGAGGCCGAAAGCAGTTCGTCGAACAGTTTGATGGGGCGCAGATTGGCGTACAAGCCCAATTCCTTGCGCATTCTGAGCAGCCCTTGCTCGGGCCGCACCTTCGCACTCGGGTCATTGTCGTACTTCGGATGTCCCACCGCCCCGAACAGAACCGCATCTGACGCCCGCATTTTTTCCAGTGTCTCGTCCGGCAGCGGATTGCCCGTGGCCTCGATGGCCGCGTGGCCAATCAACGCCTCACCATAAGTGAATTCGTGGCCGAATTTCTCGGCGACTCTTTCTAATACTTTCTTACCAACGGCCGTTACTTCTTGGCCAATTCCGTCGCCTGGTACTACTAGGATATGTTTTTTCATGTTTAAGATTCAAAGCGACAAAGTGCCGGGCTGGTGTACCCGCAAAGCTGCAAAGCCACAAAGTAAATTTTGGTCAAATATTTACAAAAGATTGAGCATTTTCTGCGTGGCTTGAATAGCTGAAACGGTTTGGTCAGAATCCAACCCTCGCGTCTTCACATCCCGCTCCCCGATACGCCACGTGATAATCGTCTCACAAAGCGCGTCCGTCTTCCCGCCCGGCGGGATGCGCACGGTATAGTCGGTCAAAAGCGGCAGTTCGCTATTAAGACCCGCGTATATTTTTTTCAAAGCGTTCATAAAAGCATCGTACTGCCCGTCGCCCTGGGCGCTTTCTTCAAAAGTCGTCTCCCCAATCCGCACCTGCAAAGTAGCCGAAGGTTTCAGGCTCTTAGAATGCGTCAGCACGTAGTTCAGCACCGTCACCTTCTCCTCGATGGCCTCGCTGTCCAGCACATCGGAGATGATATAGGGCAAATCCTCTGGCGTCACGACCTCCTTACGGTCGCCGAGCTGAATAATTCGCTGCGTGACTTTCTTCAACTCCTCGTCGCTGAGCGTAATGCCCAGGTCACGGAGGTTGTTTTCGATATTGGCCTTGCCTGACGTCTTCCCCAGGGCATAAAGTCGCTGCCGTCCGAAGCGCTCCGGCATCAACTTACTGAAATAGAGATTATTTTTCTTGTCACCATCGGCGTGAATCCCCGCCGTTTGGGTGAAAACATTCTCGCCCACCAGCGGCTTATTGGACGGAATGCGAACGCCCGAAAAGGTCTCGACGATCTTACTCACCGAGTACAGCGACTCCTCCCGTACCGACGTGCGTACCTCCGGCATAAAGTCGTTCAGCACCGCGATGGTACTCGCCAATGGCGCGTTACCGGCCCGCTCACCCATGCCGTTGACGGTCAGGTGCAGGCCGTGCGCTCCCGCTCGTACGCCTTCCAGCGCGTTGGAAACACCCAGGTCGTAGTCGTTGTGGGCATGAAAATCGAAGTGCTGGTCGGGGTAGCGATCCACGATAGACTTCACAAATTCGTAAGACTCAGCGGGCGTAAGAACACCCAGCGTATCGGGCAGCATGATGCGCTCGACGGGCTGAGTTGCCAGGAAATCGAGCGCTTCAAAGACATAGTCGCGCGAATTGCGCATTCCATTGCTCCAGTCTTCCAGATAGACGTTGACCGCAATGCCCACTTCCCGCGCCAGTTCCACGACTTGCCGGATGTCGGCAAAGTGCTGCGCAGGCGTTTTTTTTAGTTGGTGGGTCAAGTGATTGAGCGAACCTTTGGTGAGCAGGTTCATCACTTTTGCCCCGGCTTTCTGCATCCATTGGATGGACGCTTCCCCATCCACGAAAGTCAGCACCTCGATTTTATCCAGAAAACCGTGCTGCGCGGCCCAGTCGGTGATTTTCTTTACGGCCTGAAACTCGCCGTCCGATACGCGGGCGGAGGCGACTTCCAGGCGATTGACCTTGACATCCTGCAACAGCAACTGCGCGATGGTCAGCTTCTCGGCAGCGGAAAACGACACGCCGCTGGTCTGCTCCCCGTCGCGCAGGGTCGTGTCCATTATTTCGATCGATCTCAGAGGAGGGCTTTCGGCGGTCGGCTATCGGCTATCGGCTCCATCCGGCAGCATGAAAAGCCGAAAGCCGATGGCCAATAGCCGAAAGCCCATTTAATACATACTCTGCTCCGCGAACGTGCCGATTTCCTGCTTCATGGCGCGAAGGTAGTCGATATCGTCGTAGCCATTCATCAGGTTGTGCTTTTTATAGTCGCTGATGACGAAAGATTCCTGCTCGCCCGTGGCCTGAATGGTGATAGTTTGGTTGGGCAAGCTGACTTCTATTTGCGCGTCGGGGCCTTGCTCGATGGCCTGGAAGA
>JBBSKK010000490.1:0-3297 GCA_038256395.1 Cytophagales bacterium
ACCACAATCCGAGTCAGGAAATTTTGGGCTGGGTGATTAGGAACGATTACCGCAAGATGTACGACACCGAAATCAGCGAGCGGGAGGAATACAACTATCCGCCTTTCACCCGCCTTATCAAGCTGATTGTCAAGCATACCGACCGCGACACTGCTAACCGAGCCGCCGCCGCCCTGGCCGAATTGTTATTGACTGAGCTGGGCCACAGCCGTGTCCTGGGACCCGAGCCGCCGCTGGTCGAGCGCGTCCGAAATCAGTATTTGTTCGAGATTCTGATTAAACTTGAAAGGGAAAAGATTAATTTTAAGGCCGTAAAGTCGTTCATCCAGGAAAAAGTCGCCGACATTCTCACCGACAAAACTTTGAAAAATGTCAATGTAGTGGTGGATGTCGACTCAATGTAGTTGAGAGTGGAGAATTGAGAATTGAGAGCGATTTTTTGCTGTTCATGAGCCATTTATCTCTGTTTTTGGTTTCATTTCTTCCTGCTAAGAAGGTCTGATAAATATAATTACCTGTAATTTTTTTAATATAAATAGATGGTTGATCTGTAAAGAGATTGATTCGAGTATCGCCAAGCAAGACACTCTCAACTTTCAACTCTCCACTAAAAAAAATGTCCCAAAAGAAAACCAAAATCGTCGCCACCGTTGGCCCCACATCTGAAAGTAAGGAACAATTGCTGGCGCTGGCGCGGGCCGGGGTCAATGTCTTTCGCCTCAATTTTTCGCACGGTACCCACGCCGACCACCTCGAACGCCTGAACCGCATCCGCGAGATCAACCAAGAACATGGAATGAACCTCTGCGTGTTGCAGGATTTGCAGGGCCCCAAAATCCGCATCGGTAACGTGGCCGAGAAGGATGGCGTACTGATTACGGCGGGCCATAAGCTGGTGCTGACAAACGTCGAAGTGCTGGGCACGGCCGAGAAAGTGAGTACGCCCTACGACGGAATGTACAACGACGTCCGCATCGGCGACCGCATCCTGATGGACGATGGCAAGCTGGAAGTGAAGGTGACGGGCATCGAAGGCAGCGACGTGGTGACGGAAGTCGTGTACGGCGGCTACCTCAAATCCAAAAAGGGCGTCAACCTGCCCAACACGCAGGTATCCATGCCTTCCGTGACCGAGAAGGACTACGAAGACCTGGACTTTGGGCTGGAACATAACGTGGAGTGGATAGCGCTGTCGTTCGTGCGCAGCGCTTCGGATATTCAAGAAGTAAAGGACTACATCAAGTCAAAAGGCAAGGACGTGCGCGTGGTCGCTAAGCTGGAAAAACCCGAGGCTATCAAGAACATCGACGAAATCGTGGCCGCCACCGACGCCGTGATGGTCGCCCGCGGCGACCTGGGCGTGGAAATGCCCGCCGAGGAAGTGCCGATGATCCAGAAAATGATCGTGGACAAGTGCAACCGAGCGGGCAAGCCCGTGATCGTTGCGACCCAAATGCTCGAAAGCATGATCGAAAGTCCGCGCCCGACCCGCGCCGAGGTCAACGACGTGGCCAACTCCGTCCTCGACGGGGCCGACGCCGTAATGCTGAGCGCTGAAACAGCCTCGGGCAAGTACCCGCTGCTAGCCGTGCAAAGCATGACCAAAACGATCGAGCAAGTCGAAATGACGGGCGACCTCTATTACAAATGGCACACGCACGTCAACCAAGATCCCGGCGAAGATCGCCTGAACGACAACGTGGTCATGAGCGCCTGCCGTCTGGCCCGCGACACGGAAGCTAAGGCCATCATTGGCATCACTCGCTCGGGCTACACCTCGTTCCGCCTTTCGCATCACCGCCCTAAGGCCAACCTGCTGATTTTTACCTCCAACCGCCGCCTGATGAATACGCTAGGCCTGTACTGGGGTACCGAATGCCACTACTACGAAGCCGACGAAGACGCCTCGACCGACGAACTCATCAACGACATCAAGCAATTCCTCGTCGAGCGCGGCGAACTGTCGTCCGGTGATGTCTTTATCAACACCCTCAGTATGCCCATCTCCAAGCACCGGAAGACGAATGCTTTGAAGTTGAGTGTGGTGGAGTAGGGGGAGGAAGGGAGGAAAGGATAAAAGGATAAAAGGAAAAGCGATAAAGTAAATAACTCCACCAAAATTATTAATTGCCGGGGGCTTTAGCCTCCGGGCGGCGAAAAAGAAGCCATCAATACAACTTCCCGAAAGACTAACCCAATTGAATTGCCTTCTGGTGTGTAAACTTTCGGGAAGTTAGCAGCAAAAAGCCGCTCCACAAATCGTGGAGCGGCTTTTTTGGTTTTTGGCAAAAAATATTTTCAAAAAAACTACGTCGATAGTTTTGAAACTAAGTGAATAGTCCTTACTTTGGATGCGGAAACCAATTTCACCAAAACCAAACCAACGAACCCCAATGGAAATTAAAACGCTCACCCGCGCCGAGGAAGAAGTAATGCTGATCCTGTGGCGCTTGAAGAAAGGCTTTGTCAAGGACGTGCTGGCCGAAATGCCAGAGCCGAAGCCCGCCTACAACACCGTTTCGACGATCATCCGCATTCTGGAAAAGAAGGGCATCGTCCACTACAACGCCTACGGCAAGTCGCACGAGTACTACCCGCTCATCACCCGCGCCCAGTACAAGCGCTCCGAAATGAAGCAGTTGATCTCGACCTATTTCGACAATTCCCTCCCGCAACTCGTCTCCTTCTTCGTCAAAGACGAACCGCTGGATGAGAAGGAGTTGGATGAAATTATGGAGATTATGAAAAAAGGAAAGGAATAATGGAACTGCTCCCATACCTCCTAAAACTAACCGCCTACTGGCTGGTGCTGTACCTGTGCTACGCGCTGTGGCTGCGGCGGCAGACTTTCCTGCGCTGGAATCGAGCTTATTTGCTGGGGTCGCTGGTGGCGGGATTTGTGCTGCCGCTGGTGACGTACCCCGAGGCCGCCCCGCCGATGCCCGTGGTGTATGAGGTGACGATGACGGCGTTTACCGTGGCGGCGGCCCCTTCGCCTTCGTTGCTGACGTGGGAGAATGCGCTGTGGGCGGCGTACTTCCTGGGCGTGTTGATTATGCTTGGACGTTTGTTCCGGCATTTTCG
Source organism: Cytophagales bacterium (assembly GCA_038256395.1). Lineage (GTDB taxonomy): Bacteria > Bacteroidota > Bacteroidia > Cytophagales > Spirosomataceae > Persicitalea. Next base: position 3,085 of record JBBSKK010000490.1, read on the forward strand.
TCAGCTTTTTTCTTTCATCAGAAAAGGTGAGCGCATCGAGATGGACGACCACACGCTTGTCTTACTAGATGATGACAAAGTGGGATCTTTCTCTTTCCTGCGCTGGATCGTCATCAGCCGCTCTGACTACGAGTCCAACTTCGACACCATCCTCAACCACGAACTCGTTCACGTGCGGCAGCGGCATAGCTGGGACGTGATTTTTTTGGAAAT
>JBBSKK010000491.1:0-3286 GCA_038256395.1 Cytophagales bacterium
CGGGCAGTAGCAAACCGTCCACTCGCTCAAATGCCATGTAGCGGGTGTAATCCCAGTAATTGTCCCTGCCGTTGAGTGAATTAGCCAGTAGTTTTCCAGTACCGGGTTCAAAGTAATAGTACCAGACGTGGTCGGGATTGCTGCCCGCGCCTTTTACGTACGAAGTTTTCACCACCTGCGCGGGTACGCCGTCGGCCAGGGTCATTTCACCGATGTATTCGGCCTTGATACCGGGGTCTTTTAGTTTGTAGGGCATACTCATAACGTACTGTGAGCCAAAACTCGAATTCCAGGCGTTGTCGATATCTTTTTGCGCGTCGGAGGCCGTGCCATTGAACAGTTTGCGGGCTTGTTGCCCGTCGTGCAGCAGGGTGACGGTCGTATCGTGCAGCAGGTAAGTGACTTTGGCCCGGAATTGTGGCCGGATCATGTAGTCGAAATGCTGGTCGATTTCCCGAGCGACCGCGCCCGTGCTGTCGTAGCTGGTGGTTTTTTTATCAAACGAGAGCGTTTTCTTTTGCTGCCAGGCGTCCCAGCCGCCCGCGTAAGCGATGGCCCGGTCGATGATGACGCGCGAAGAATCGTCCATGACCACGGGGAGTTCCTGGGCGGGTTCCTGCGTTTGGCAGGCCACCAGGCAAAATCCTAAAAGAAGGAGGAGGACGGTAGTTATAGTTTGTTTCTGCATAGTTTTTTACATACTGAGTCCCACGCTTATCTCGCCCGCATCACTCACATTTATAGGATATTTTTTCAGCGAGAGCAAGCGGTTGGTTTCCATGATGCCGTCCGACAGGCGGTAATTGCAGCCGTGCCAGGGACAAATAAGGTACCCTTGCATAATGCTGGCTCCATCGAGAGGCAGGGACGTATTGCCGCAGCAGTTTTTCACGGCGTGAATTTCTCCTTCCGACTTACAGATCAGTACATCTTCGCCTTCCTCGGCGTATTTATAAACGGTGTTTTCTTTCAAAGCATTGGCATTGCCGACAGGTATCCAGCGCGGGTACTTGTCGAAGTCACTACCCGCCATGATTTCCTGGGCCAGTGCGCCGTTATGGATTTCGGTGTGAAAAAGGTCATACAGGCTGAACAGCAATTTTACCGACTTGTCCATCTGCATTTTGAGATGCAGATCGGGGTGATTGATGATGATTTCCTTGAACAGCCGGGTCAGGGCCTCGCGGTGCAGCATATCGAAGTACCGGAGCAATTCGTGCATATTCTCTTTCACCTTTGGATAGGGCAGGCCGTCCAGTTCCTCAACCATCGCCTCCGCCCGCGCGGCCACTTTTTCGTACTCGGTATCCGATAGGAAAATGCTTTTCATGCGGCGTGTTGGTGGCGACTGTCGGCGCAATTGTGGACGCAGTCTTCCAGTTTCTCACCCTCGTGGTAGCAGAATTCACAGTCGGGGCCGCACTCGCCGTGGCCACCTTTCTGCATTCCCTCGAAGGCGTTGCGAAAGATGCCGCCCGCTTCCTTCTTCCCGACGGGCGTAAGCATGATGGCGCTTTTTTCGTCCAAAGCACCTTCCTCCGTTTTCAGGTAGCCTTCGGCAATGTTTCTTTCAAGATGGAGCAGCAGATTGTCGGGCGTGGTGTTCAGCAACGACAGCAACCGACCGAAGGGAACGGCGTCGGCCAGTCCTTCGCCCTGCATCCAATAGAGGACTTGCAGAATTTCTTCCCGCCAAAACAAGGTACTCAAAGCGCTGTTTCCCGACATCAGACTTCGATTAAAGTTTCTCCGTACAAAGGCTCCAAGATACTAATTTTTGCGCTATCCGCCACGCAAAGGTCTTGTAGTGTGAGGACAAGGTCGGGAATGGCGCGTTCTACTGCTTCGGTAAAGCCTTCTCCGGCCTGTTCGGGACCGGGTTCCACATCGACAATCAAGGTCTCGCCGGGCCATATTTTGAAATACTCCCCGATGATGAGAAGATTTTCCACCGAAATGACCCCGGTGACCGCGTCACCGACGCAGCGTTGGATGAGTTCCTCATCCGGTAGTCCGCCCCGCCACCGGAAAACGGTGATGTCGCCCGGACTACGGCCCGGACGCTCGATGGCCGCCAGCAGAACGACCCGGTCGAAGGGTTCGGGCCGGGACTGGAATTCCTGGACGATGGCAATGGGCCCCCAGTTGAACTCGTCGAGTTCAACGCCCGGCGGCCAGCGCATTTCCTGCAGCCGGGGCAGCAGGGCCGGGCCGATGGAGTGGTTGCGCAGGTTGTGGTAGCCGACGGTGCCGATAAAAACTTTTTTCATCCGTTTTTTTTTCAAAAACCTTATTCCAGACCGCAGGCGCAGGTCGTCACTTCCCGCGTCACCATATAGTCGCTGTTTTCCACCTGAATGTGCGTGGTGCAGGGCATGCAGGGGTCAAAGCTGCGGATGGCCCGCAGAATGTCGATGCCCTTGAATTTTTTGTCGGGGTCATTTACGTCCACGTCTTCCAATATCGGCGTGTTCAGCACCGCTTCTTCGTAAGGCCCCGGCGTTCCCCAGGGTGTATTGGGCGCGGCGTTCAGGGTCGAGGGCGTGAGAATCTGGTAGTTGGCAATAGCCCCGTCGTCGATGACGAGGTGGTGGGTCAGGAAGCCGCGCCCCGCCCCCCAAAAGCCCACGCCGACCTGCGTACCCTTGTTCGGAATTTCGAATGGCGTACTCATGCTGGTTTTGCCCTGCCGAAGGAAATCCATGGCCATGTACCAGTTGTCCAGCGCGACCAGCGCCGAATACGGAATGCAAAATGCCCGCGCCCGGTTGCGCTCGAAAGCGTTCCAATCTTTGGGAATGTGCCACTCCATGGTCGTGGCGGGCATTTTGTGCTTCGGCATGTGCAGGATCATACTGTGGCCAGTGGGTTCCACGAAGCGACGCGACACGACCTTGTTGGCTTTGGCCGTAATGTACAGCCGGGCGTAAGCCCCCGCCTCCACGGAATTGCGGTCCCAGGTAGGGCAGGTATCCCAGGTGTAGCGGTCGCGCCAGCTTTGCTTGCCGGGCTTGGCGATGGTTTCCTTGTTCCAGGGATGGTTAGGACTCAGCGGGCTACCCTCCATATCTGTTTTGAAGCGGTGGCCGTCCCACTTTTCGTAGTACGAATGCTCCACGAATTCTTCCAGTCCCACATTGATTTGCTTGAGGCTGGTCGTGACCAGTTCGCCGTCGATCAACACGCCGGGCGTAGACCAGCGGGCATTGCCCCAGGTGTCGCAGTTGGCGTAGGTGGCGTCGTAGTAGTCGGGGTGGTCCCACACGCCCGTCTCGATCATGGTGGC
>JBBSKK010000492.1:0-3270 GCA_038256395.1 Cytophagales bacterium
AATATTCCCCTGTTCAATAGCGTGGCGGCCAGCGTGATTCCTTCGCTCGATCCCGGTTTGCTCATCATCAAAGGCAACCAGAATCCCGGCGTGACCATGCAAGCCGCCGACGAAGCCATCGAGAATATGGTGCGAGATTTTGTGGAAAACGGCACGACCGCCGAGGAGTTGGAGAAGGTGAAAAACCAGGCCGAGGCGTCGCTGGCTTTTTCACAAGTCGAGCTGCTGAACCGCGCCATGAACCTGGCCTACGCCGCCAACGCGGGCGATGCCGCCTGGGCCAACGAAGACGAGGAGAAAATCCGTGCCGTGCAACCCGACGATATTCAGCGCGTGGCCCGGCAGGTTTTACGGCCTGAGAATTGCTCGACTTTGTACTACAACGCCATCGAAGCCAACTGATGAGCAACGCCTTTCCTTTTCGCGTCGGCCAGGGCTACGATGTCCATCAGTTGGAAAAGGGCCGACCATTTTTGTTGGGTGGCATCATGATTCCGCATAGCCACGGGGCCAAGGGCCATTCCGACGCCGACATTGTGTGCCACGTACTGTGCGATGCGCTGCTGGGGGCGGCCAATCTGCGAAATATCGGCTACCATTTTTCGGACAAAGACCCGCAGTGGAAGGGTGTCGATAGCAAGGTGCTTTTGGCGAAGGTACTGGAAATGATTCGGGAAAAGGGCTATGAGGTTGGCAATGCGGACGTAACCGTGGTGCTGCAACTGCCCAAACTCAATCCACACATTCCGGCCATGAAAGAATGCCTGGCGCGGGTGATGCAAATTGAAGAAGACGCGATTTCAATTAAAGCTACTACCTCCGAACACATCGGTTTCGTGGGCCGTCAGGAAGGCATCGCGGCGCATTGCGTGGCGTTGATTTATAAGAAGACGGCGGGGTAGGGGTGAAGCAAGACCCGCCCTTTTACAGCCGCATCACCAGCACAGGAATCTTTGAGTGATTCAGCACGTTTTCGGCCACGCTGCCGGAGAACTGGCGGCGCATGCCCTTGTGACCGTGAGTGTACAGCACAATCAGGTCGGCCCCGATGTCTTCGGCCTGTTCTTTGATGCCCTCCGGCACCGACTTGGCTTCGTGAATGGTAAATTCGTAGTCGTCGATCCCGTGGTCATTCGCGAACGTCTGAATCCAGTCACGGATGCCATCGGGTACCCGGCTGTTCTCCGGCGTCATCACGTACAGAAACTGCGGCACCCCCCGGTCGTCCAGCGAGAACCGGTATAGACGAACGATCGGATGGGTTGCACCACCATGTGCAGCAGGACGACAGTGGCATTTTGGGCTTCGGCGATGTCCGCCGCCACCGATAGGGCGATGTCGGTTTCGGCACTCAGGTCAGTAGGGACAATGATGGTTTTCATGGTAGGTCGAGTTGGTTGTATATTTGAATACGTTGAAACTGTTTCGGTTTGCGCTTTCTTTATTGCTACCGCCGGAAGGTTTTGCGCTATGTTCTCCCAGAAACGACGTAAATGACCTACTTTTGTTTTGAAAGTCTACTGGTTTTAAGTACAATTAGCCCCTTTTTTAATTTTTTTCCAAAAAATGAAATACTTTTTACTCAGTCTTGCTCTGCTCTTTACCTTCTCCATCGCTCACAGTCAGGTCGTGGAAGCACCAATCGGTTTCGAGGAATATGACCCGATTTCGACGCTGAAAGTAGAGGAACACATCCCAACCCGCGCGAAATTCCCCTTTATCGACGTCCACAACCACCAATACCGGATGCCGGAGCAAAATCTGCACGAACTGGTGGCAATCATGGACACCATGAATATGCAAATCATGGTCAACCTCAGCGGACGCGGCTGGTACCAGGAGTGGGACGAAGGCACGGCGCAACTCAAAGGTTCGCTGATGAACGTAATGAAAAACGAGCCCAAACGCATCGCCGTTTTCACCAACCTCCAATTCAAAGGCTTCGGCCAACCCGACTGGACGGACAAAGCCGTGGCCCAACTCGCCACCGACGTGAAAATGGGAGCCAAGGGCTTGAAAATATACAAAAGCTTAGGATTCAGCGGCGTCGTGGACGAAAAAGGCGAGCGCGTGGCCGTGAACGACAAGCGGCTCGACCCCGTCTGGGCCAAGTGCGGCGAACTGGGCATCCCGGTGCTGATCCACACCGCCGACGTGCCCTCGTTTTGGGACCCGCTCGACCGCTACAACGAACGCTGGCTGGAACTGAAAACGCACCCCCGTCGCAATCGTACCGAAGACAAGGTTTCTTTCGAAGAACTCATCGGCGAGCAGCACGACATTTTCCGCAAACACCCCAAGACGACCTTCATCAACGCCCACATGGGTTGGTACGCCAACAACCTCCGCAAGCTCGACAGCCTGATGATCGAATTCCCGAACACCTACGTGGAAATCGGGGCCGTCATCGCCGAACTGGGCCGCCAACCTCGCGCCGCCAAAAAGTTTTTTGACAAATACCAGGACCGCGTCCTTTTCGGCAAGGATAGCTGGGTACCCGCCGAGTACGTAACCTACTTCCGCGTGCTGGAAACCGAAGACGAGTACTTTCCTTACCACAAAAAGTACCACGCCTTCTGGCGGATGTACGGCCTGGGGCTGTCGGACGAGGTGTTGAAGAAGTTATATTACAAGAATGCTTTGAGGATTATTCCGGGGCTGGATCGGTCTGGGTTTCCGGAGTGAGGTAGGGATTACTTGAATTGGTTTGAATTCGAGAAAATATCTTGAATGGTCTGTCTCACAGTGCACTCGACCCTAAGCCAAAAGCAGCCGCTTTTCCAACTCCCCCAAATGCTCATTCGTAAAATCCAGGTGTGTGACCATGCGTACCTGGTGCTTGCCAAACGCAATGGCCCGGATACGAAGCATTTCCAGTCTCCGCACGTAGTCCGCCGCCAAAATGGTTTCGGGCAACTCAAAAATAACGATGTTGGTGTCGATCGGGTAAATGTCCACGACTTCGGGTTTCCGTCGGAAGATTTCGCCGATGGCTATGGCGCGGGCGTGGTCTTCCGCCAATCTTTCTACGTGATTATCTAAGGCATAAATCCCAGCGGCGGCCAGAAAACCCGCCTGACGCCAACCGCCACCCATGACTTTTCGGAAGCGGCGGGCTTGTTTGATAAAATCCTTAGTACCCAGTAGCAGAGATCCCACCGGACAACCCAGCCCTTTGGATAAACAAAGGCTGATGGAGTCGAAAACTGCCCCGTGCTGCGCGGGCGTTTCGCCCGTGGCAACCAAGGCATTGTAAAGCCGTGCTCCATC
>JBBSKK010000493.1:0-3257 GCA_038256395.1 Cytophagales bacterium
ACGAACCGTGAGGTCGGCGTTCTTTCCTTCCAATCGCTCGATCATGTACCATCTAGGATTAGAGGGCATCTTTGCTCAGAAACTTAATTTTTCAATAAAACTGTCTCAGAGTTTTCATTATCCTTCCGCGCTCACCCCAATTTCCGATCCATCTTACCGTCAATTTTCTTCCTTACTTTCTGTCGACGCGCCCCTTTTCCACTGGGCCAACACCCGCCTAAAAGCCCAAATCGCCTACGACCAAGGCAGCTTATTACCCAATTCGTTCGGGGGCTATTTGGGGATTAAGAGCCATCTGGTAAAAAAGTGAGGGGGCCGTATGGGTCGAGGCACTTGCCGCTCGCTCATTTTATTTTTGCACTATGCCGGATATTCCCTAGCTTTACCAGCGATAACACTTTGTGAAAGACCAGCCCAATGAGCGTAAATAAGACATTTTCCTACAATGTTACTGCTCGCAAGTCGTATGCCCACCGGCTGAGAAGTAAGACGTCCACCTCCAATGAGGTGCTGATCATTACCAGCTACGATTATTTTCTCGAAAAAAAGGGGTTGGCTCTGCTGCTGAGCCGATACCAGGAAATTATTTTGGTGCCCCGGACAGTTGACGACGACTACCTGATGAATCAGACCGTGAAGCCGCTTGTGGAGCAGTACGAGAAAATCCACCTGGTCACTAACCCGCAGTACGACTCCCGCTACCACGTGATTTACGAGATGGTTGTCAAAAATAACAAATTTATTCGCATCAGTACGGTATATGACTTTTGCGAGAATACGCTGAAGAAAATTTACGTGCCGGACGACCTGGACGAAGAAAACCCCTACCTGCCCCCGCATTTGTCGTTCGATGGCAATGTCCGTCTGCTGAAAAAAATTATCGATTTCGTCATTGCCACCATTTTGCTGCTAGGCAGTTTTCCACTTTGGATCATTAGTGCCCTACGCATCCGGCAGGAATCGCCGGGTCCCGTCTTTTACACCCAAGTGCGGACGGGTTTCCACCAGGCCACATTCCGGTGCATCAAGTTTCGTACGATGGTGGTGGATGCCGAGGCCAACGGGGCGGCTTTTTCCAAGAAAAAAGATAAGCGAATTTTCAAGTACGGCGCCCTGATGCGCCTGACCCGCATCGACGAACTACCCCAGTTGCTCAATGTCTTTCGCGGTGAAATCTCACTCATCGGCCCCCGCCCGGAGCGGCCCGTGTTCGTCGAATCCTTCGAGGAAGTAATTCCCTACTACGATTTGCGCCACAGTGTAAAGCCGGGCATCACCGGTTACGCCCAGGTAATGTACCCTTATGGCACGGGTGTGTACGACGCCCGCCAAAAGCTGATGTTCGACCTTTACTATATCAAGCACTGGAGCCTGGCCCTGGAGATGCAAATCATCGTCCGCACTGCCGTGGTCGTGTTCACCCGCAAGGGCAGATAACCACGGCCTGGATTCACGGGGAACTTCGTAGCTTTCAAGGGTTCTTACTCCGATGGTTGGCTGGACAAATCCAACGTCAAAAGTGCGAACGCAGGCGAAGTCGCAGACACCTATCTTCACCACAAAGCTTTTTACCTGCGTTTAGGCAAGCCCGGCAATCGTCTTCACCTGTACAGTGGCTGCAATCATCAGGCCGGCGGGGTAATAGGGTTTTTCTGGCACAATCCTTTTATATGCCTACTTTTGTGCATGAATTGCCCTTAGCCGCTCCGATTTTATTTCCGCCGGTCTCAATGATTCAATGAGTTTTTCCCACAGCGTATTTCTATTTCTGCTAGGATTCGTTCCCCTATCGGCTTTTTCTCAAACGGACAGCACTTCGTACCGAACCACGCCAAACTACATCGAAGTGGGCGGACTTGTTTCTTCCGGCTCCCGGACGCCTTTTTGGCTACAGTCCAACCAATTCGGCACGGTTCCCCGCTCAGGTTCGGCGCTCACGGTGCGGGGCGGTGGAGCAAGGGTTTGGCCCCTGGGACAGCGCGACTCGATCAGCGAATGGCGTCGGCAGCATATTACCGGCAAGGCATCGCCGCGCTGGCAAGCCGAACTCGGGGCCGAAGTCGTGGCCAACCTCGGCAGCGTTTCGCAAATATTGCTTCCCCAGGCTTACGGGGCCATTCGTTATGGCAATTGGGAACTTTTTGCAGGCCGTCGCAAGCAATGGTTCGGCCTGGCCGATTCCACGCTCGGCACCGGATCTTACGTTTGGTCTGGCAATGCCCTGCCCATCCCCAGGATCCAGTTTGGTTTGACGCGTTTTACCGCCGTTCCTTTCACCCAGGGATGGTTTTCAATTCTGGGTACCTATTCTGATGGCTGGTTTGAGAATAGCCGCCCCGTGACGAGCGAGCTGAAACTCCACCAAAAGCAACTGTACGGGAAATTGGGCCGCCCCGGTGGTAAGTTCAAAATCTACGCGGGCTTTAATCATCAGGTGCAGTGGGGTGGTAAGTCGCCCTACGAAACTATCGATGGCCAGATGCCAAAGGGAATCGAAAACTATCTCTACATGATTATTGGTAAAGGAAGAGCTGCCGAAAACTTCACCAATTTCGACAGTACAAACCGTATTGGAAACCATTTGGGTACGATCGACTTTGCCTTTGAAATAAACGGAGCCAACACCGATTGGTTCTTTTACCGCCAAAATATCTACGAAGATGGCTCGCTATATTACCTGACTAATATTGCCGATGGATTGAACGGCGTCAGAATCCGCCGGAAAAACAGCCAAGTCGGGGGTGCGTTTTCAATCAGGGAAATTGTACTGGAAGGTTTATTTACCAAGAGCCAGGGCGGATCGAGTTTTATTATCGATCAGGATAAAAAACGGGGAAGGGACAATTACCTCAACCATGTGCAGGTGCGTGATGGTTGGTCGTATTTCGACCGCACCATCGGTACTCCTTTCATTCCTCCCACCTCTGAAACCATTTGGAAATTTCCTAACTACGCCGACTTCTTTACCAGCAACAGCAGGGTGTGGGTGATGCACCTGGGATTGCAGGGTAGTTTTTTGCGCCGTTTCCAGTGGCGCACCAAGTTGTCGTATTCCGGCAATTACGGCACGTACGACCTACCCTTCGCCACCGCCGCCTACCAGTTTTCGGGGTTGCTGGCCGTGCAGACCCACACCGAGTGGCTGGGCGGCACGATCTTGAAAGCTGCCCTGGCTATCGACCGGGGCGGATTGTATCCCGGTACGGCGGGCGTCACACTTTCGCTGCGGAAAGAATTCGGGGTTCCTGCTTCCTCAA
>JBBSKK010000494.1:0-3254 GCA_038256395.1 Cytophagales bacterium
CACCTTGCTCGTGTTCGTGGTCATAATAGGCCAAGTGGTCGACACGGACATAAGGCGTCACTTTTTCCGTCAACTTATAGCCCAGATACCCGTAAGACAATAAGGATTGCTGTCTGTCGGAAGAATCGGATTTCGTTAGGGCCAGCGTACTTTCAGCCAGCAATTCGAGTTTTTCGCCAAAATTGGCCACCGACAAAGTGACCAACTGCTCATCCAGCTTCGACGATACGCTTGGTGGTCCGCCATTGTGGCTGTGCAGTTCGATTCCGCCGGGGATTTTGTCGTAATAAAAAGAGAGACCGATCCGCAGGGCATCACGCGGCTTAATATGAACCGACGCCGTAACCGATTTACCCTTGTCCAGGTCCAGCACATCGGTTGACCCGATACCATTACCGACCATCAGATCGTAGCCGAATTTGAGCGAACCCAGGTTTAGCCCCTGGAAGCTTATGCCCGTGGTATGCAAGGGAAATAACTCGCTGGAGAAAATGAGCGGGCGGGCAATGGTGGGGAAGAAAACCCGGCCATGGTGGTAGGTGTCGTTCCAGTAATTGATGGGCGTATGGTGCTTGCCAATCAGGATGTTGTGATTACCCTTGTAATTATACTTCAAGACTATTCTTTCGATACTTACTGAAAAATTCGTCTCAGATTTGGGATTGAACTTAAACACCGTCTCCCCCAGAAAAGAAAGCCGGTCGTTGAGATCGGAAGTAATGAAGAGGTCTTGCTCACCCAGTCCGAAAGAAACTTTGTCGTCGCTATACGTGGCCGACACATCCACAAAGCCTCTGATTTGCGTGTTATTCTGGGCGAAGGTTTGGGCAGCGGGCAATGCCAGGAGGATAATCGGGAGGATCCGAAGCCCCGGTTTTAAGAAGTGATTCATGGAGAGTAACGTTGAGTAAATAATATAGGTGCATGCTAAAAATAATTCGCCGTAGAATACTCACTCGCAGTCCGCACCACAGGCCGACGGAAGCGGTAGATGAGGGGCTAAAGGTAAAAATTTGAGTCTGAATATCAAAGAATTAAAACGTTCATTTATTTAACGGGCTTCGTTTTTAAAAAAACCGTCCAGCAGCCGATACCGGTCTCTGTGCTTCTCCGTTTCGGCCTTCGTTTCAAGGTCGATGTGCATCACAGCAGCGGGCTGATCGCTTTGCACGGCGGGCCAGAGCGGGACGCCCAAGCCATTAGGGTTGCCCGTCTTGATAAAATTGGCGAAGAAAATTTGCATGATTTCCGACACCTTGTAATCCTCCGGCTGCCAGTTGTACACGCGGTTAGTGGGCAGGTTGCCCAGGGCATACTCGATTTCCGCCGAGTGGACGGCACCTTTCGGGGCGGGAGGTCTTTTCGCCGCTGCGTCGTCATTCCGGGTGATGCCGCCCGCCAGGTTGGCCGTAGCGTTGCCCATCTCCGTCCGCATGTCGGGACGGGGCCGGGCGTAGAGGTAGCGGTACACGGGCTTGCCTCCCGTTTTGGCGTGAACATCAGACCACTTCCAGGTACCGAAGCCGATGAATCGGTCGCCTGCCATGTCGGTGGCGACTTGCTCCACGTCGGCGTCGGTGGCTGGGTCATACACTTTCAGCAATTGGTCGGCCCGTTCGCCGTACAGCTTTTTTACGGCACTGGTGTAGCTATCGCGTGTGAGTGGCTCCTTGCCCATGATTCCCTGGTAACCGCTTTCCTGCGAATTCCAGCCCACCAGGAGCGGCACCTGAGATTGCTGTCCGTTAGCAAACGTCTCAGCCGGGGCTTTTGGGAAAAAGTATCCGTCCACCACGGTGGGAAGGCGGGGAATGCCCGGCTTGGAAGTGGCTTCGAGTAACTGCTGAGCAGGTATGGCGCGCAAAGCCGCCAGCGAGGTCGCTCCGATTTTTTCCCCGATTTCAACCCCAATCCTCTCAGCGTCGGCCAGCGGAATGGTCGGCGAACCCAGCAGCGAGCCGCTCTCGCCAATGGCTCCCGCGATCAGGTTCTTGGCCAGCGGCGAGGCCATCTGTGCACTCACGGAATACGATCCCGCCGACTCTCCGGCAATCGTCACGCGCTTGGGGTCACCGCCGAAGGCCGCGATGTTTTTCTGCACCCATTGCAGGGCAGCCGCCTGATCCAGGAAGCCGTAGTTGCCCGATGCCTTATGCGGTGACTCCTTAGTGAGTTCGGGATGGGCGAAAAACCCGAATTTGCCCAGGCGGTAGTTGACCGTCAGCGTCACGATGCCGCGCCGGGCTAAGCTTTCGCCGTCGTAGCGCGGCTCCGAGCCGTCGCCCGCTAGAAGGCCGCCGCCGTAGAAGTACACCAGCACAGGCAAGCGATCGGTAGCCGTTTTGGCGGGCGTCCACACGTTCAGGTAGAGGCAGTCCTCGCTCACGCCATCGGAGCGGAAATTCATGTCGCCAAAGATGGGTAACTGCATGGCACGCGGGCCGAACTTGTCGGCCTTGCGCACGCCCGTCCAGTTCGCGACGGGCTGCGGCTCGCGCCAGCGCAAGTCACCGACGGGCGGGGCGGCGAATGCTACGCCTTTGAACGCGCGAACGCCCGACTCGTCCACGCCTTCCAGGATGCCGTTGGCGGTTTTGACTTGCAGAGACGGACGGCTGGAGTTGGTCTGCGGATAGGCGAGGCCACCTGACCAGCAGTAGATTATGAATAGAACAAATAGTTTTTTCATGACAATATAGAAAGTTTGAAGTCGATTTTGCCGAGCGATCGAATGAGTTTTTTTGAAGAAGCAATGGTACGAAATAAGGGGCAATTGCCGACATGAAGGTTCGCAATTTTTCCCAAAAAGGAGAAAAAATTTCGGAGTATCTATTTTTTTTTTTCTACATTTAGAAATAATTTAACCGTTCCCCACCGCATGAGCGACACCACCACGCCCAAAGATGCTTTCATCGCCGAAATCGCCACCTACCAGCCGCTGGAACCAGCCGCCGAATCATTTGTCCGCGAGCATCTGAGCGTCACGGAATATAGAAAGAATGACATACTACTGTCCATCGGCGAAGTGAATGACCGATTGTACTTTGTCCATAAGGGTCTGGCGCGGGGATACTACTCCTTCGAGGATGAGGAAGGAGAGAAGCAAAAAGCTTCCTCCTTGTTCGCTGCCGAGTCGCATTTCATTATCTCGCCGTCCAGCTTCCTCAGGCAGCAGTCCAGCCGTGAGGGCATCGAATTGTTGGAAAACTCGACGCTGGCTTCACTTTCCTATGAGGACTTGCAAAACCTTTACG
>JBBSKK010000495.1:0-3252 GCA_038256395.1 Cytophagales bacterium
ATTATCGGACTTTACAATTTTTTTTGTCTTGCCGTTTCAGTCTAAAACTTCATGCCAGTGGCTTATTCGCATATCCCCATCAAAGCGTCCTTGTAAGGACTCACCCTGTCGACCCACGAAGCGCTGGTGTGGTAGACGGCCGCTTTCTTTAACCGCAGGCTGGAAGGGGCCACCAACACCCAGACCGCTTCATCATCCACCAACTGCGGTAATGGCTGCATCAACGGAAGCTAGGCGATCTGCCAGTGTACTTATCATTTTAATGTGAGTCATCCTACCCAGGAAGCCAGCTACGGAGCGAAAGTCGAGGAAGGCAAGGCCTAGGCAGCGGTAGCTACGGACTGCGCTACGACAGCGAGGAATTCGCCCAAGTGAAGGGTAAAAGCTCATCCTGAAAGGGGTGGAGGAAGACGGCGTCACCTTTACTATAACCGCCACGAAGTAACTTACTCAGAATCATTCAAAAAGATAGCCATGAAAAAACTCAAAAAATTTACCCTGCTGTTCCCGCTGGTAAGCCTGCCCGTGGACTTTGCCACAGGGGCCATTTACAAGCCCAAGGCGACCGCTACTGCCCCTACTCCGGCGGCTCCGGCGGTTCAGAAAGGGAAGAAGTAGCAGTCAGAAAAAGTGGCATTCATAGGTTAGGTTAGATCAAATAGTTGAAATCCCCGGCTGCTTTGAGCCGGGGATTTTTTGTTTTTAGGCAAAACGTAAAAATCTTCTACTAAACGTTCTTTCTTGTTGTGGGACACAGAAAAGTTGCGATTTTCAAAACCCCACCCTACATTTGGGAATGAGGATTATTGCCAGTAGTATGACCGCACCGACGTTGCCATAATCAATTACCATGGATAGCCACAAAGCGAAAAGCGCTACAAAATGGCCCTCGGAAGGGTTTGGGAATTGATTGAAATGCCAGCCAAATCTTCGGCGGAAGCGCAGGAAATGGATGTGCTAGCTACCTTGGTCGAGGCCTACGAAGCCATCAATGTACCGATGCAACCAAGCGATCCTATTGCTGTTTTGAAATACAAAATGCAACAGGTTCGATCTACTTCTTGATCCCTGTCTAAGTATGGCTTTGCTTGACTGCGGCTTTCGGCGAAGGCATAATTTTGTTAACTTAGCCAAACCAACCCATCAAACCCCAATCCCCGCTTTCATGGCGAAAAAGAAAAACTCCCTAATCCCTGAAACCACCGAAGGCCGCACCCGCGTGGTCATCGAACACGTTATCCCCGAAATAAACGAAGGGCAGTTTGCCATCAAAGCCGTCCCCGGCGAGACGATTCACGTCGAAGCCGACGTCTTTGGCGACGGCCACGACCACATCACCGCCCGACTGCTCTACAAACACGCCGACGACGCCGACTGGTTGGAAATGGGCATGACGCTTATCGTCAACGACCGCTACGAGGCTAACTTCACCGTCGAAAAGCAGGGTCATTATTCCTATACCATCGAAGGCTGGGTGGACCACATCGACACCTGGCAGCACGATACCGAACTAAAAATCAAGGCCGGGCAGCGGGTGCCGCTCGAACTGCTGATGGGAGCCAATTTCCTGAAAGGAATGCTGGACAAAGCTAGTGCCGAGGACAAGCCGTTAATTCAGGACGCCATCGACATCATGCGCAACGAACACCGCAACGAGGAAGCCCGCCAACTGGCGATGAGCTTCCGCATGACCGAGTGGTTGCAACGATATCCCGAACGAAAATTCACCACCCGTTACCGCGAACTACCCCTGTACGTGGATCGCGAAAGGGCCGGCTTTAGCGCCTGGTACTCGATGTTCCCGCGCTCGTCGGCCCCCGAACCCGATCGCCACGGCACGTTTCAGGATCAAATCAACCTCCTGCCCCGCATCGCCGATTTGGGTTTCGACGTGCTGTACCTGCCGCCGATTCACCCCATCGGCAAGCAGTTCAGGAAGGGCAAGAACAACGTCGTGACCGCCGAGCCGGGCGAGCCGGGCGTACCCTACGCCATCGGCAGCAAATTGGGCGGCCACGATGCCATCAGCCCCGACCTCGGCACACTGGACGACTACCGGCAACTCATCGCCGCCGCCAAGGACTTTGGCATGGAAATCGCGATGGATTTGGCCATCCAATGTTCGCCCGACCACCCCTGGGTAAAGAACCATCCCGACTGGTTCACGATTCGGCCCGACGGCAGCATTCAGTACGCCGAGAATCCGCCCAAGAAATACCAGGATATTTATCCCATCAACTTCGAGAGTCCCGACTGGCAGAATTTGTGGCTCGAAATGCGCCGCATTTTGCTGCTGTGGGGCGAGTGGGGGACGCGCATTATCCGGGTGGACAATCCGCACACCAAGGCGTTCAGTTTCTGGGAATGGGTCATCGCCGAGGTAAAGGCGCAGTACCCCGATATGATTTTCCTTTCGGAGGCATTTACCCGGCCCAAGGTCATGCGGCAGTTGGCGAAGGTGGGCTTCACGCAGTCGTACACTTACTACACCTGGCGCACCGAAAAGTGGGAAATCGAAGAGTATTTGACCGAACTCACGCAGTCGGACATGAAATACTACTACCGCCCCAATTTCTGGCCCAACACCCACGACATCAATCCGTACCTGTTGCAGGGCGGCCACGAGCCGTACTTCCTGATTCGGTACTTTATGGCCGCGACGATGTCGTCCAACTATGGCATCTTCGGCCCGACCTTCGAGTTTATGGTGCACGAAGCCTATCCGGGCAAGGAGGAGTACCTGAACTCCGAAAAATACGAGGTAAAACACTGGGACTGGAAGCGCGAAACGAAGCTGACCTACCTAATCCGCATCGTCAATCGAATGCGGAAGGAGAATACGGCTTTGCAGTTCACGAATAATCTGCAATT
This sequence comes from Cytophagales bacterium, assembly GCA_038256395.1. Classification (GTDB taxonomy): domain Bacteria; phylum Bacteroidota; class Bacteroidia; order Cytophagales; family Spirosomataceae; genus Persicitalea. Next base: position 2,872 of record JBBSKK010000495.1, read on the forward strand.
TTGCCGCATCGATAACGAGAATATTATCGCTTACGTCAAAACCCACGCGAATGGTAACCGGATACTGTGCGTCGTAAATTTGGACGGCTACAATACCCAAGCTGGTTGGGTGCAGTTGCCGCTGGCTTCGATTGGCAAAATGGAACACGATTATTTTCGCGTCCATGACCTGGTTACCGGGGCCATGCACACCTGGCAGGGCGAACGGAACTACGTGCAGCTGAACCCGCACATCATGCCATGTCATGTGTTTAGGATTGAGGATATTTCTTAGGGCAATCGGCGGTCGGCAATCAGCGGGCGGCGTATTGGAGGCGCAAGGAGCATCCATTGCCATGCCTTTTAAGGCATGGGTCAGGGGGATAATTCAAAAAACAAACA
>JBBSKK010000496.1:0-3248 GCA_038256395.1 Cytophagales bacterium
GATGCGCGACTGTCTTTTATGGTGTCGAAATCTTTCCGAACAGTAGCAATTAAATCGTCATGGCTGACATTTGCCTGTAAAGTAGCATAACTTTTTTTCCCGCTTTTGCAAAACTGAAATACACCCAACGAACGTCAGGGCTTATTTTCAGTCTGATCATGTTATGATCATGTTATGAAGTAGATTTTTTTACGTTCTTAGGGATAGGATAGCAGCCGTAATCGACATTGAACCCGAAATTATGGGCGACACCTCTGTGTTCCCGGGCAACACTTCGCATAAAATACAACTCCAATGGCACTAATCATAGAAGACAAAGACCTGCAAGCCACTCAGTTGAATGAAGCGGAACTCAGGCTTGAAATTGCCATCCTACTCTACCAGCAAGCTAAGTTCGCCACGCTCGTCCCGATTGCAAATCGGGGTTAGCGGAGCCTTTACATCCGACATGGCCTTGCTGACGCTGTATTATCTGGTCGTGATGGACATCACCAAGAAGTGGACGCTGCCGCTCAGGAACTGGCCTTTGACCATGTCGCAATTATAAATTAAGTTTGGCCACAGACTCCGCATTGATGAAAAATCATTCATCGGTAATTAGCGAAAATAACACAGTTCAATTCACAATCCCTTATCATACAGGTATTTGAACTTTTGTGCCAGCAGATCCAGCGGAAACATTAAACCCTTTTGCTTTTATAGCTACTACGTCCTGTTCTTGAAGATCAATCGAGCAAATACTCAATACACTTTCCATTTTATGTGTCGTTTAGCAATAAATATTATTCAATTTACTTCCCCCATCAGCACTTCCACCGCTTTTTCCAACTGCGCGTCCTTGCCCTTCGTCACGTCTTCGTAGGCATTCCAGACTTTCACGTCCGGCTCGGTTTGGGAGTTTTCCAGATACTGGCCGTTCATGGCCTTCACGCCCAGCGGCGGCACGCCCCAGCGGAGGGTGTTGTCCTGCAAGGCTTCCCAGCCCGCAAAGGTGCAGGTGCCGGGGACGGGCTGCCCGATGAGCTTGTTGATCTTCTGATCCTGCACCATGAAGGCGTAGCAGTGACCGTCGGAGTAGTTGGCTTCGTTGGCCAGCGACACGCTCGGCTTGGTCCAGCGGAAGTTGGGTTCGTAGCCGTTGGAGCGGGTGTCGGTGGTGTAGTCCATAAATTTCTTACCGCTCAGAAACATCGCCAGGTCGGCCACCAGGTCGCCACCACCGTTGAAACGGGTGTCGATCACGATGCCCTTTTTGCCCGCGTACTTACCCATGATTTCCTCGTAGGTGGTGCGGTAGGCCCCGTCGTTCATGCCCGGAATGTGGACGTAGCCCAGCGTGCCGTTGCTCATTTTCTCCACTTCCTCCTGGTTGCGCTTCACCCAGCGGGTGTAGAGGAGACGATTTTCCTCGCTCGTCGTAATGGGCTTCACCACCAGGCTGCGGCGTTTGCCGTCTTCCAGTAGCGTGAGCAGCATATTTTGGTCGGCCTTGCGGTTGAGGTACTGCGCCAGGTCGCGCTCGGGGGCGATGGTCTCGCCGTCGATGGCTTCGATGATCGCGCCGGGCTTGACGTCGAAACCCGCCTTGTCCAGCGGCCCGCCCTTGACGACCTCCGTCACGCGGACGCCGTTGTCGTTGTAATTATAGTCGTAAAATGCCCCCAGCGCCGCCGTGGCGTCGTCGGTGAGTTTGGAATTGCTGTAGCGCGCGCCACTGTGGGAGACGTTGAGTTCGCCCAGCAACTCGCTGAGCATCTCGGCAAACTCGAAATTGGTGCCGATGGAGGGCAGGTACTTTTCGTAGTCGGGGCGGTAGCTGTCCCAGTCCACCCCGTGCATACTGGCCGTGTAGAACGTCTCCTTGGTGCGCCGCCATACGTGGTCGAACATGAACTGCCGCTCAGCGGCTAAATCGACCATCATCTCGCCGTTGATTTTGATAGTTTCCTGCTTGGCCTTTTCGGGGTCGATTTTCAGGATTTTGCCGTCGGCGTTCAGGAAAATATTCTTCTGCTCTTTATCCCAATCCATCGTGCCGCTGCCCGAATTCATCACCAGCACCTGCTTGGTTTCCTTGGTGCGCAGGTTGGTACTCCATAGGTTGTAGCCCTTCTCGAATTTGGCGAGGTAGTACAGTGTCTCGCCGTCCTTGCTCAGCAGCGCGTCGGCCAGCCTCGACGAGTGAATCGTCAGCTTCGCCTTGCGCCGATCCAGCCCATCCCAGTCGATGGCAACGGTGCTGTCTTTGGGCATTTTTTTCTTGTCCGTCGAATCTTTTTTGGTCGAATCGCCCTTGACGGCTTTCTCGATATCTTTAACCAGAGTCGCCTCTTCCTTACTCATATTGAAGTCGTCGAACGCCTTCTGGGTCAAAAACAAAGCGTACACATCCGCCTGCGAGCCGCCGCTTTGCGCCTGGCTGCGCAGCCCGTCGCGGTTGCTGAACCATAGGAGTTGCTTGCCGCCTGGCACCCATTTGGCCTTGTAATCCTGAAAACCGTTTTCGGTTAGGTTGATCACTTTGCCCTTGCCATCGGCGGCGATCAAGCCGATTTCGCCGCTGGCGATGCCGGGAACGCTGTAATCGAAGGCCAGCCACTTGCCGTCAGGACTCCACTGGAAATACTGGTCGTTGTCACGCATCGAAAACAGTTCCTGGTCGGTGAGCAACGTGCGACTTTTCTTGTTGTCGATGTTATAGACTTTCAGCGTCATGCGGTCCTCGATGTAGGCGATTTCCTTGCCGTCGTGCGAGTACACGGGCTGGTAGTTTTCTTTTTTGTTTTCAATAATGGCCTTCTCCTTCAACACCGTGGAGGCGTAGAAATACGGTTCCTCCTTACGGTCAATGCGGGTTTCGTAGATATTCCAGCTATTGCCGCGCTCGGAAGCATAAATCAACGCCTTGCCATCGGGTGAAAAACTAACTTCCTGCTCCTGCTCGGGCGTGCGGGTGATGCGCTTGGTCATGCCGCCCTCCACGGCGGTCACGAACACCTCGCCTCGGTACACAAAAGCTACCTCCTTGCCATTGGGCGACACCGCCATGCCGCGCGCGTTACCGCTGACGGTCATTAATTTCTGGTTGTTGCTGCGGGCGTCGGATGCGATTTGTACGTTCACTTTCTGTGGCTTAGCGTCGGGTTTCAGGGTATATAATTCGCCATCGTAGCTGAAACAGAGCATCCCGTCATTAGCACGGCTCAGGAACCGAACCGGATGTTTTTTAAAGGAAGTCAGCGTCTCGA
>JBBSKK010000497.1:0-3237 GCA_038256395.1 Cytophagales bacterium
GGTGTGGCCCCAAGCGTCGTGGGTGAGTTGGGTTTCGGCGGGCATAGGCGTAAGCAATCCGGCGGGCTGCTGCGTGGAGAGCAGTAGTCCGCCGGACAGAATGATGGTCAAGAAAGAAACGATGGCGAGCCTCACTTTCAGGTAGGGTTTTGTTTTTTATAAAACTTGGGACTGCTTATGGGATATCGGTGCGATACGCAACGCCTCCATAAGCCTGTCTGCCGAAGCCAATAAATCCTCCAACTCCACGATAACCGACGGCGTAAGCGGGTTCACCTCTCGGCGGGTGTAGAGCGAAATGGGCAAACCGCGTTTTTGCAAAGTGTATTTAGCCAGTATTGGATAGGCCGTGTGAGCCAAATCCATGCAATCTTCAAAGAACCGCTGCACTTTGGCGACTTCTTCGGCCCGTCCGGGCTGGTCGTAATTCGCGCACAGCCACACGACGAGTTCTGGAAAAAGATTGCCCTGAATGCAGGACAAGCCCGCTGCTCCGGCTTTTAGCGAAGAAACGGCGTTGACCATGTAGGCATCGTAAAGTCCAAAATCGTACCCCTCTCCTACTTTCAGGCGGCGAGCGACCTCCTCGTCGTCCAGGCTGGTGTCTTTATGGTACACGATGCGTCCCGTAGGCAGCAGTTCGGCCAGCATCTTACTGTTGATAAGCCGTTTGTAGGGAACGGGACATTCGTACATTCCCAGGGGTATGCCTTGTGTCAGATCCAGGAGCTTATGCATCCGCTCCATGAAAACTTCGTCGCTTTTATCTTGCTGCGCCAGCAGACTGGTAATGACGATGACAGCCTGTATGCCCGTGTCGTAAATTCGTTTGATAAAGTTGGCCTGGGATTCCAGCGGCCCGCCGAAGGTACCCGTCGCTACCACAGGCACCCGGCCGGCGACGGTTTCGACGACGTGACGGGTTACGGCCAGCCGTTCTTCATCGGTCAATTCGTACATTTCGCTGGACAGGCAGTTGGCAAATAGTCCGGCGGCACCGGCTTGCAGATAAAATTCTGTCAGTTGCGACAGGCCCGGAAAATCTACTTCGCCGGATTCCAGGAAAGGCGTGAGCATTACGGGTACGAAGCCGGAGGGAAGAGGAGCGGAAGTGTGGTAGGTTTGGGTCATTGATTGAGGGCTAAAATAGAAAATTTAGGTTTTTTAGGAAAACAAAATTGTACAGCAAGTAAGAACACAAATGGTCCTAGCAGCAGCTTTTATTACAATAGGTACTGTGCTTAAATTACTTTGCATTAAAAGGGCTGAACTGGATATTCAAGCATCGGCCCACGTTGGCCAAGCAACTGTTGAGCGCATAGGCCAGCGTCTGATCATCGGCATAGCCTTCCGGCCTGAGCCACCCGCTCTTCAGGTGCCTTCACATCGTCTCGGCGATGTTCAGCCGGGGCGGCGGATCGCTGGGGCGAGTAGGTAGGCAGGTAGAACAGGTGAAGCCGCCTTTGCTGCCAGACTGGGATTCTGGTCTTTATGATCTTGGCGGTGTGTATGCTGGCGTTATCCAAAACGATGAAAGTAGGCTTATGAATACTCAGAGAAAGCATGTCGAGCCTTTCGAGCACGAAGCAGGCGTCGATGCTGTCCTCACTCGTGTGCCAGGGGCACTCGTTGCGTTGTCGCGGGTGACCATGCCCCAGCAGTGGAGGCGGTAGCCCTTCTCACCGGGTAGCCGGGGTCGCATCATGGGCGAACCGGAGTTTGGCAGCAGTACCCGAAGCTCCGGTTCCGGCCAGCCCAATGCAGTCGTTGGTTTGCAGGATGTACAAAAGGCAGTGGTCAGGCTGCCAGTTTTTGGCGGTACTTTGGCTGACTACATTAAGGTGGAAGGCCCGCAAACCAAAAACATTATTCTGCAATCTCTGGGGAAGGCAAAACAGCCCGCCAAGTGTGCTGTGGCACCTAATGTGAAGCAGGAAGTAACGATAAATTGATGCGCAATATCGTTTAAAACCCCAAATTCGGAAAATACGTCATGTTCTTCTACGGCTCTGATCCTTTTAACGAAGAAGAAGGCGACTTCGACAAAAATGCTTCCCTGGGCATCGCGTGGAGCGGCGACTTGCGAAGCTGGGAGTGGCCGGGGAAGTAGGGAAACTTGAAACCCTAATTTTCAGCTTACCACTTTTCCAAACCTAACAGCTTTTTGCCTAAGGTGCTCAGCTCCGCCGTACCGTACCGAGTCTGCTCCCAGCGGCGCGGGTCACCGGGGAAAGCGTAGCCCACGGGAGCGATGCGGTCGCGCCAGGAGGCGATGCGCCACTGCCTCAGGGCCTCGTTGTCCTCCTCAGCGGGCATCATCGAGATGTACTGCGCGACGCGGACTTGGTTCACCGACAAGTTAGGCCGGATACCGTGCGGCTGGGCGCTGTGGAAAATCAACAAGTCCCCCGCTTCTAGCTTCACCTTCACGATTTGCTCCTCGAATTCCGATACATCCGGCTGGAAACGATTTCGGTCGGTGGGTTGGGTAAGTTTCCACGTGTCGTAGGTGCGAAATAGTTCTGGAATGCACTGGAAGCCGCCCATGGTTTCGTCGGTTTGGTCGGCCAAGGCCAGTACGCCCTGCACGTTCTGAGGCTTGGTTTCGGGGTCGTAATCCCAGTGAATAAAGCCTTTGTATTCAAAGCCGGGCCGGATGGGAAAGTTCAGGTTGGCGCGATCGATGGCCACCCACAGCTTTTCGGTACCCCAGATATCCACAAAGGCGTCGTACACTCGCTGCATCTGCCGATTGTCCCACAGGTGCTGGTGGTTATAAACCTCCACCATCCCCGTCCCGGCCAGCTCTTTCATCTGCATTTCGGCACGGGGTGCCGTGTACCAGGTTTCCGGGTTGCCAGGATCTTTCTCCTCAAACTCCCAGAGGAATTCCGCCGTACGCTGCGCCTGCTCCCGAGGCACGGCATTCTTGACTACCACGTAGCCATTATGTTTCCAAAACTTCCAATCCTGCTCACTCAATACGCGCAACGGCTCGCCGTTGGCGCGGTCACTGAGCCTAACTTTGCTGCTTTTGGCCGTAGAAGGGTTACCAGGAATGTCCTTGTGGGCGTTGTCAGGTGCCATGGTTGGAACCATGCCTTTTGCTTCATTTTCCATTTTCGGGTTCGGTTGGTGGTTTCATTGTAAACTCTCTATCTGTTGGGCACCAACACTTTTGAAGCGAGGATCTGTGACAAATTTTTGGTCAAATATAATGAAAATGACTGGTTAACA
>JBBSKK010000498.1:0-3234 GCA_038256395.1 Cytophagales bacterium
GCCCCCGTGTCGAGTTCGAGTAAGCGGGCGTTTTGGAGCATTTGCGGTACTTTTTTTTCATTAATCAATTGGGCAAAGCCCTCCACCAGGGCCGACTTCCCCACGCCCGGCTCGCCAATCAGCAGCACGTTAGGTTTGCTGCGGCGACCCAGGATTTCGGCCATTTGGCGGGTTTCGCGGTCGCGGCCCAGCACGGGGTCGGTCTTGCCCTCGGCGGCGTGGGCGGTTTTGTCGGTCAGGAAGCGGCCCGCTCCGGCAGCAGACGAAGATGATTTTGTCGAGGGTTTGGCACCGCTCGAAGCACCCGCTTCCCCCTCATTTTTTTCAATACTTACCGTCGAAACGCCCATCGCCATCACCTGCTTCTGCGTCACGGGTAGCGACTTCAATTGATCGGTACTGAAAGCCAGACCGGGTTTCAGCAGCGCGGCTAATACACAAAGCGGGTCGGTGTCGCGGTTGAGTTGCAGCGCAATCAACTCGGCCAGTTCCAGCGTGGCGCGAGCCGCCGGGTCGGCTTCGGGCTGCTCCGGCACCCGCAGCGACTTAGGCGCTTCTTCCAGCCGCACCTCGGCCCACTCGCCGAGGTAGCCCGCGTCGATGTCGGCCACGACCAGTTCCGACGCCAAGCCGACATCGTGGTGCAGCACGGCCCGCAAAAGATGCGGCGCACCGAAATATTCCTGGCGGTATTCGCGCGCCAGCGACTGGGCGACGGTGAGGGCGTAAGTTAGCGGTTGGGAGTGCATGGAAAGTTATTTTTGGGGTTAAAAGGTTAAGGGTTAAATGGTTAAAGGTTTGTAGCCATGCCTATAAGAAACAGAGAGTGCCTTTTAACCTTTTAACCCTTAACCGTTTGACCTAAATTAATCAAGTCGCCAAAACCACACCCGATCCGCCTTATTGAACAGGTTGCCCGTGGAACTGCGGTCTTCGACGCCGGCGGCGAGGCTCAGAATCTGGTTGTAATATTCCTGGCCCGTCCAGAGGTCGATGTGGTCGCCGGCTCGGCTGGCTTCGCCGGATCTTTGGAAACAGTTGTTGAAGTAGATCACGCCCAGCCTTCCTTCGATGGAGGAAGCCGCCGAACTGCCCAAACCGGGGCGGTCGGGATAGCCCCAGACGGTTCGCAGGTAATGGGCCAATTCCTGCGCTCCCAGCACGTGCGGCACGGGAAGTCCCGTGCGGCCACCGCTGCGTACTCGGTTTTGGTTGGCAAAGGTCTCAAACGAAAAGCCGCTCAGCGACAAAGCAACGCTCATGCGGATGGCGCATTCATTGGCGATGCCTTCGCGCAAATCCTGCCGACTGGTGTAGGTGTTGTACACCCGGTACAAATCCATAAACGAAGGCTTGTAGCCCACGGGCTGCGTCTCGCGCAAAGGCTTATCGATCAGGGCCAGGAGGTCGGAGGAAGCAATCATTTTTTTGTTGATTTGTTTAGCTGTTTAGTTGGAGAACCTTCTCTGGCTGGATCGAACTACTCTTTGTGCCTTTGTGCCTTTGTGCCTTTGTGCCTTTGTGCCTTTGTGCCTTTGCCCCTTTGTGCCTTCAAAGATTGATCCTCCGCAATTCCCCCATCCTGGCCGTGGCTTTGGTGCGCATTTCGGCGTTGGCGGTGGAGAGCTGGAGGCCGTCGAAAATTTGCTTGGCCTGGTCGTAGTAGCCTTGTTTTTCGTTTTTGCGCAAGTCGCCTTTTTTGATGAGCTGGAGGTAGCCCACGCCTTCGGCGTAGCTTTCCCACTCCGTGTAGTTGATTTTTTCTTTGAGTGCATCTTCGCATACTTGCAGCTTTCTTCTTAGCTGGGCTACAACGTTTGGATCGGCCTCGCCGCTGCTACTGCCGCCGCCTTTTTTCAGGCAGTCATCGAGGTTGCGCTGGGCGATGTTGAGCTTGGCCTGCAGTTCGCGGGCGGTCGGGTCAGCCCCGCCTGCGCCACCTCCGCCACCGCCCCGTGGTGCGGCGGCGACTTGCCGTTCCAGGCCCCGGATTTCCAGGTCTTTCATATTGACCTGGTTTCTTAAATCATTGACCATCTGCATATCGATGCCCTTCTCGGTCAGGGTGCGGCGGAGTTCGGCGATGGTTTGACGGTAGGTGACCAGCCCTTCCGATAGCGAGGCGATACCCGCCGACAGTGCTTTATTATGTTCGTCGTCGGCTTTGATGTCTATGGCTTTGATGTGCGCCATCAGGGCGTTGATCTGGCTTTCGAGCGACACCAACTGCGTTTGGGCCTCGGCTCGGGCCATAGCGTCGGAGGCGCTGCTGTAAGTGCCGTCGTAGCGAATAAGGCGCTTCACTAAGCTGCCCAGCGTGTCGGTATCGGTCACCAACGGGCGCTGGGTTTCCACGATTTGCTTGTAGCGATCGCGCTCGGAGTCCGATACGCTGTCCGGCACCCTGAGCAGCATCCAGACGCCCAGAATGGGGAAAACCAATGAAAAGGCGTACACGCCGACGAAGCGGCCGATGAAGGTTTTGCGGGTGTTTTGGTTGAGTGGCTCCATTTTCAGTAGATGATATTCTGCGGCATAGGCGATGCAGCCGCATAAAATAATGCGCTCAAGGGATAAGCGTAAGACTGGGCTATCGATGCCATTAAATCGCCAACGGGTATTCTTACATCTTTATCGCCCCAGGGGTTATTGAAATATGCGTGGTTTCCTTCGATGCCGGTGATTGCCACTGCGTGTAATCCCGTTGCATTGGCAGGTTGTTTACCTCCTCTGCTTGGTCCGTAGTTAAAATTTGCCACCACGTGATTGAATACCAGCGGCCCCTGATCGATCAGTAACGTTTTGACCTGGGCTTTTGTCAATGGGGACGAAGGCTTTGGGATGGATACGAATCCAGCCTCTCGCAAGCCATTGAAAACATTGGTGTTTGAAGAGGCTCCGGGAATACAGGAAGTCAAAGGATTGAACCCTCCCGTCAGGTATGTGGTGTCGAAATTGTTACCAGCGGTCTGCTGCCAATATTTCTGAATCATCGCCGCTGCCACCACGTAGCAGATCGGGCTGAACGATTGGGTAAGAATGGGGACGTTATATCGCATGGGAATAAGGGTTTAGGATTTATTAACTAAATCGGACTCCACCGCGAACTTGGCTTCTCAGGTTGCGGCGGGTCGTGGACGGGGCTTTCGACGATGAACACCTGCTGGCCTTTGCGCTTGCCGATGAATTCGAGCTGGCTGAGCTTGTTGAAGAGCGTAGCCCACAGGGCAAAAA
>JBBSKK010000499.1:0-3233 GCA_038256395.1 Cytophagales bacterium
ATTCCGCAGGCACAAAGTAGATTAGCCCGATTGAACTGCATAATTTTTTGCAAAAAAATTCCTACTTTTTTGCAAAAAGGGGGTCAGTACTTAATTTTGGGTAATGCACATCTCATAATAAAAAAACTCTAAAACCATGCTTGATGAATTCAAAAAGCTATTAGGTGCTTTGGGCCGTGATAAAAAATCCCCTCCCCCTGTACTACCCTACCAGCTCACCGACGACCCCGCTCGCACCGATAGCCCTTATCGTCCCGTCAATCCCTCGGCCCGGTTGGACGTTACGCTGGACGAAATGACCGTGGAGTCGCATAACCCCAACAAACGCAGCGTGGAGCGTATTCGGAAAGCCATTGCCGACTATCCCAATCAGCCGCAGTTTTACAACTATCTGGCTCATGCTTACACAAACCTGAGTCAACCGGCCAAGGCTCTGGAAGTCCACCGGAAAGCCCACGAAAAATTTCCCGGCTACCTGTATGCCCGGATTGGCCTGGCCGAAAAGGCGCAGGATGAGGGAGATTTCGAAGAGCAACAGCGGCTGTTGGGAGAAACCATGCGGCTGGAAGATCTGTACCCCGAGCGGAAAATTTTCCAGAAATCAGAGGTAGTCAACTACTACACGGCGGCGGGAATATACCACGCCAACCTGTTAGACTTCGAGCGGGCCGAGGAGGCACTGAGCATCGTGAATTTCATAGATGAGAAATCCTTGGCCGCCGAAGTTCTTGGAATGACCATCCTGAGCAAACAAATGATGCGCGGGCAGGAGAACATCGCCCGCATGAACCGCAACCAGATTTCCCTCGAAGCCCGCGAATTTTCCTACGAAAACCAGACTGATACGCCCCCTGCCTTCCACCACGCCGAGATGGACTGGCTCTACGAACACGACACGGTTCTGCCGCCCGACAAAGTGCGGGCAATTCTGGCATTGCCCCGCGAAACACTGCTCGAAGACCTGGAAGCGGTGCTGCAAGACGGCATCCGCCGTTTCGATTATTTCAACTCACAGGACTGGGACGGCAAAACGAACACTTTCCTGTACCACGCCATCATTTTGCTGGGCGAGCTTCGGGCGGTGGAGTCGCTGCCCGCCGTTCTCGACCAACTCCGGCAGGGCGACGAATACCTGGAGTACTGGTTTGCCGATTGGCTCGACGATCTTTTCCAGACGCCCCTCTACCACATGGGTAGGGAGCAACTGGATATGATCCAGGACTTTCTGCAAGAACCCTACATCGAGGCGCATTTCAAAAGCCAGGCTGCCCAAGTACTGGAACTTGTGGGCCTGCTCGAACCCGAACGACTGGAAGAAGTCGAGGGAAAATACCGGGACATCATCCAGTACTTCCTCGACCACGCCGACGACCAAACCCTGCTCGACACCGATCTGCTGGCCTTCCTGATCAGCGATGCCATCGGTCTCCGCTTGCAGGGCTTGGAACCCCTGGCCAGGGAGGTGTACGACCGCGAACTAGCTACCTACGGCATCATGGGAGAATGGGAGGACGTGGAAAATGAGTTTGCCGAAGATACTTTCAAAGGCAACAAACTGGCCTGGTACTACGGTGACGCTTTCAAGCAGTACAAGCATCTGCAGAAGATGCAGGAAAGGATTGCGGAGCGGGATCGCCAGGCAGCCGAACGCCTGGCGGCAGAAAGCCGGTATAAAATCTCCAGCCGAAGCTCTCCCAATTCCTGGACGCCCGACGAGCCGCTCCGCGTCGAGAAAATAGGCCGCAACGAGCGCGTGACGGTCAAGTACCTTGACGGCACGGTCAAAAAAGACGTTAAGTACAAGTCGGTGGAGGACGACGTGGTGGCGGGGAAGGCGGTGTTGGTGTAGGGTAGGCACAAACGCACAAAGCGATGCGGCGTTCCGACACAAAGGCACAAAGAAAAGTTGGCTTTGCTTGAATATTTACTCTAATAAATGTCGTAATCCTGCTACGCAGCGCTCTACTTCTTGCTGCGAATTGTAGTGAGACAAGCTGATTCGCAACACCCCGTCGCTCATGTCCTCCACGCCCATTGTTTGAAGCAAGCGGTAGGCGTAGAAATGACCGTTCTTAGCGGCGATGTCGTAGTTTGCCAGTCCGTCGGCCAGGCTTTTTGAGGGGATTTTGGGAGAGGAGAGCGCGATGTTCGCTTCGCGTTGTCCGGTGGTTTTGCGGCCAAAAATCCGTACGGGTAGGTCGTTCAGATTTTCCAGTAGATAAGCGCAAAGTTCGTTCTCATGCTGGTTCATCAGCACCGCCACGTCGCGGGCTTTTTGGTGTAGCGGCAAGTTTTCATTTTCCGCAAAATGATGGTCGTGTAGGGTAGAAAAGTAATCGCCAATACCGGCTAGGGCGGCGATGGCGGCGTGATCCGGTCCGGCGGAGTCGAGACGCTTGTTGGGATAAGGCAGGTTGAAGAAATGGCATTGCGGAGCCAGTTGTTCTAGAAAATCCTCCCGCACCACCATCACACCCAAGTGCGTGCCGTAGGTTTTGTAGGTGCTGAACACGTAGGCGTCGGCATTCAGCGCGTCGAGGTTCGGCCAGCAGTGCGGGGCGTAGGACACGCCGTCCACGACGAGTTTTGCGCCGACTTGATGCGCCAACTCGGCAATTTGGTTAATTGGGTTGATGGTGCCGATGATGTTGGAACTGTGCGTCACAGCCACGATAACTGTCTTGGCGGTTAGCAATTTCCCCAAATCCTCCAAAGCCAACTCCCCGCTTCCGGGATTGACTGGCCATATTTTCAGCGTCGCGCCCTGCTGCTGGCAAAGCCGCTCCCAGCCGCCGATGTTGGATTCATGATCCTGCGCTGAGACGATGACTTCGCTTCCCCTTCCTACCAAAGGCGCACAGGCGATAGACAATGTATTGAGGCATTGCGTGGAAGACGCTCCAAGCGTGACCAAATCCTGCGAGACGTTCAGCAACTCGGCCATCGTGCGCCGACCCAAGTCCATCGCCTCGCCCGCTTTATTGGAGATTGGATTGGCGCCGTAGGGCTGCACTTTGTAATTGGTGTAAAAATCCGTCAGGCGGTCGATGACGGCACCGACCACGTAGCTGCCGCCCGCGTTGTCGAGGAAGCCGATTTTTTGGCCCAGTTCGGTTTGGAAAATGGGGAATTGTTGGCGGACGAAGTCCAGGTCGAGTTGTTTCATTGGTTCTTTTTTCAGCCTTTTTCAGGCAAATTGAAGCATTATCGTAAACAATTGTATTTCAAAACTA
>JBBSKK010000500.1:0-3224 GCA_038256395.1 Cytophagales bacterium
ACCTACTGCGTCACGGTATCGGTGGACAATGTCAATTTCCTGCAAGCGGTGGAGGTGGGGGATCTGGTGTCGCTGCACGCTTCGGTCAACTTTGTGGGGAATAGCTCGATGGTCGTGGGAATCAAAGTCATCGCCGAGAATGTACATACGGGCGTTCAAAACCATACCAACACCTCCTACTTCACGATGGTGGCAAAAGACGAGGCCGGGAAGCCGACCCCCGTGCCGCCCCTGCTGCTGGAAACCCGCGAAGACGCCCGCCGCTTTCTGGAGGCCATCAAGCGTCGCGAAATCAAAGCGCAATCCAGAGACGCCTTCGACAACGAGAAGAACCGCCTGGCGCTGGAAAGCGATCTGGAAAAGCTGAGCGGCTACCGTTGCGTTGTGGGGTGGTGAGGCGGGGACACGATGGCAATTTTTACACCTTTTCTGAACCGTATTGACTCGGATCACTCTTGAATCCAAGCTTTGAAAGAATTCATGAATACAAAAAATACCCGGCCCAACCAGCCGCTGCCCGACGATTTTTTCTCGTACAGAACTCACCACCCGACAACTTGGTTCATATCATTTGGTAAACATCGACTCGGCGCAATCTACCCGCATCGGCGCGGTGGTCATTTCGCACGACCATTGCGATCAAGACGACCAACTGTTGGGAAGCGCTACTGGCAACGCCATAGCCAGGCCACAGATATTTTTGAGTGTGACGGGTAAATGTTTTCCAGTCCAACGTTTTTACTTAATATTAACCATCATTGAATGAATATGAAGAAGATAATTTTTGCGGTCACCTGCCTGAGCGCTTTCTCCTTTGCCGGATCGTCTGCCGTAGCCGGAACTACTGACAGAAGCCCAGTTCAAGTCACCCGGGCCGACACGGCGAAATACGCCGAGTACGCGGGCAAGTACAAAATGCAGGGGACGCCGTTCGAGTATGTTGAACTCACCGCCAAAGACGGTAAGCTATACTACTTGGCGGGAGAATATCAAGGTAGTTTGATGCCAAAAGGCACGAAAGACCAATTCGACGCTAACGGACAGGCCACCGTCAGCTTTACGCGCGATGCCAGTAATGCAGTGAAGGCCATGAACCTGAACGCGCAGGGAGAGAATTTTTCGGGCACAAAGGACAGGCCCAAAATGGAGGTCGCTGCTTACGCGGGCAAATACAAAATGGATGGCCTGCCCTTCGAGTACATCGAGCTTTCCGACAAGGCGGGCAAACTGCACTACGTGGCGGGAGAATATCAGGGCGATTTGACGCCAAAATCGGGTAAAGACCAATTCGATGCCAACGGACAAGCTACCGTCAACTTCACGCGCGACGCCTCCGAGAAAGTCAAAACAATCTCCGTGGATATCCAAGGGCAGAACTATGTCGGCAATCGCGAGGCGGCCGCCAATAGCATGGCGGCCTATGCCGGGCAATATAAAATGGAGGGGCTGCCCTTCGAGACGATGGAAATCAAGGCCGTGGACGGCAAACTGCTCATCAACGCGATGGGGGAGGAGGGCGAACTAACGCCGCTGGCGGCCCCCGACCAGTTCGACGCGGCGGGACGGGCCACTCTGAAATTTACTCGCAAGGCCGACGGCCAGGTGACGGGCGTGACGCTGGACGCTCAGGGCCAAAGTTTTGGGGGCGTGAAGAAATAGGGTTTAAAATTGCAGGAACGAATTTTGTAGGCATTATTGCTGATAATAAGTAAATCTTTCCCCACATTTAAAATTCTATGAAAATTATGAAAATGAAGACGATTAACTCGATTGCCCTTATACTTTTCCTGGCCCTGACGTTGGGCGCTTGTTCCAGCAAAATGACATTCCAAGACTCCTCGGTAGTCCCGGCAGCCACGGGCGATGTGAAGGTCAAGAAAGATAAAAACAATAATTACCAAATAACGGTAAGCGTCGCCAACCTGGCAGAACCCGGAAAGCTGAGTCCGTCCCGCAAAGTGTACATCGTTTGGATGGACTCCGACCGAAATTTGACCAAGAAACTGGGGCAGATCAAGGTTGGCTCGGGAATGTTCTCGAAAGCCCTGACGGGCGAATTATCGGCTACCGAGGCGGAAAAACCGGAGCGGGTGTTCATCACGGCAGAGGAAAATGCCGATACGATGAGTCCCAGCACCGAAGTAGTGCTGACAACCGGACGGTAAGTCAGCTTCCAACATCCCGAAAGTCAGGAGAACTTTCGGGATGTTTTATTGTGGAAAAATCGACCTTTTTCCAGAAGTAAACGCTGAAAGCCAGCAGGAAAATTACCGCCAAAATCGAACCCTCGAAGCCAAAGGTGCCACCCGACAGCCAAGCAGGGGCCAGCGGTTTGAACCTTATGAAACTATACACATCGAAGCCGCTTACGTTGAAGTCGAAAAAGCCCGCCTGCACGAAGTTCCAGCCCCAGTGAAAGCCCGTGCAAACCCACAAGTTACGGTATTTGAGATAGAGCAGCCCCAGCGCGATGCCCGCCAGAATAATATTGGCGGCCCCGATCCAGGCGAAATCGGGATTGAAAAAATGCAGGAGTGAAAACAACAGCGAACTCACGATAAGGCCAGCCCGGTCACCAAAATAATGCGCAATAGTGGTCAGCAGAAAACCCCGGCTCATGATTTCCTCCGACCAACTCTGAAAGAGAAAAAGCACCAATAGGCCACTGAACTGTTCAAAGTTAAAGAGTGTCCCGGTGTAGTTGATTTTTTGCAAAATAAGCAGTACCACGAACCCGGCGACGATGAGTATCACGCTCATGCCAAACCCTTTTCCCAAATCTGGAACGAGGTTCTTCCAGGTCAGGCCCATTTCCGCGAAAGAGCGTTTGAAAAGGAATTTCCGCATCACAAAAAAGGCGGTCAGGAAGGCGATGATTTGGGGCAGATACTCGACCAAGGTCGCCCGGTAGGGGTTTGGAGGGCTGTCAATACCCGAATATGCTGGCATCCTCATACCAAAGACCTCGAAAATCCCGGCAAAGGCAATGACGATAGGGAAGACTATTATTGCAAAAGTGAAGACTTCAAGCAGCAAGTAGCCTAGTCTTATTAGAAAGTAACGTATCATTTGGAAGTCTGAAAGCCGAGAAAATAACCAAAGCAAAGATAATGGCGCGCTGCCCGTTAACTTCCCGAAACTCCTACAACTTTCGGGAAGTTGCGGCGGTGGCCAGGAATCCGGTCAAAAACAGCACCATTGTCCCAAACACAATGGCAAGGTAC
>JBBSKK010000501.1:0-3220 GCA_038256395.1 Cytophagales bacterium
CGTATCATTCTCACCAGGCGCAGAAGGTTAGCCAGTTTTTGCCCTCATTTATCATATCACTTCTTATGAAAAGAACCGTCGCAACGGCTTGCCTTGTCGTGGGACTTCTGCTTCCCGGCTTCGCCCAAAAGAAAGCCACCCTTCCCGAATTTAACCTCCAAAAGCCCGAATTGGAAGCCCACATGCGGTTTCTGGCTTCGGATGAGCTAATGGGCCGCCGCACGGGCGAGCCGGGCAACCTCGTCGCTGCCCGCTACGTGGCCGAGCAATTCCGGCGCTTCGGCCTGGCCTTTGCGCCTTCGCAGACTTCTTTCATGCAAACTGTGCCGCTCGAAAAAATGGGCGCGTTGGGAAAAGGTGAACTCGTCGTCGGAACGGAAACGCTGCGTTCGGGGCAAGACTGGGTTCTGATGTCGGGGGCGGCGTCGGACATCGATGCCCCGCTGGTATACGCGGGCTTCGGGCTAGAAAATGCCGACAAGGGCTGGGATGACTACAAAGGGCTGGATGTAAAGGGCAAAATCGTGCTGCTTCAAAGCGGCTCGCCCGAGGCGACCGCGCCGCTGGAAATCATCACTGCCTCGGACGAGAAGCGCAAAGTGGCTGCTGAAAAAGGCGCGGTAGCAGTGATCGAGATCTTCAAAGCTCCGGTTCCCTGGAATTTCGTGACCAAATTCTTCGACGGCGAGCGCGTGGCACTTGCTCCCGATGGAGCAACCGTGACGCTACCCCACGCCTGGATCAACGGCCAGGAAGCGAAGTTTACCAAGATGCTCCGCGCCGCCGATAAAGTGCGCCTCCAAACCGCTGGGCGCTCTGTGCAAACGGTAAATGGCTATAACGTGGTGGCCTACATCGAAGGCACCGACGCCAAACTGAAAGACGAGTACGTGTTGCTTTCTGCCCACTACGACCACGTGGGCGTGGGCAAACAAGGCGGCCAGCCTTACACGCCCGAGGATAGTATTTTTAACGGTGCGCGGGACAATGCGTTCGGGACGGTGTCGCTTCTGGCAGCCGCCGAAGCCCTGGCGCAGCAACCGCCGAAGCGTTCGGTGCTACTGGTGGCCCTGACGGGCGAAGAAGTGGGCTTGCTGGGCAGCAAGTACTACGCCAGCCATCCGGTTTTGCCCCCGAACAAGTGTATTTTCAATCTCAACACCGACGGTGCGGGCTACAACGACACCAGCATTTTGTCGGTTATTGGCCTGGACCGCACGGGCGCGCGGGCCGAAATCGAAACGGCCAGCCAAGCATTTGGGCTGGATGTAGTCGCCGACCCGGCCCCCGAGCAGGGACTTTTCGACCGCTCCGACAACGTGAGTTTTGCCAAACTGGGCATTCCCGCCCCCACCATTACGCCGGGATTCAGGGAGTTTGACGCCGAACTGATGAAAAACTACCATCAAGCATCGGACAATCCCGAGACCATCGACTTTGGCTACCTCCTCAAATTCTCCCAGGCCTACGCCTACGCCGCCCGCCTTATCGCCGACCGGGCCCAGGCCCCGCAGTGGAGCAAGGGCGATAAGTATGAGGAGGCCGCTAAGGCGCTTTACGGTAAGTAAGGCGATTTCGAGACTTATTTGTTTCAGATACGTTCGACTGTCCAACCGCCGAACCGTAATAAGTTCTCTTTTAGCCAATGCCTCATGAGTTTGGAAGAACCTGAAATACCCAAGCGGGTCAAAAAAACAAAGCCCAGCCGCACCATCGACACGATGTTTCGGACGACGATGTCGAATCACGTGCATCTGACGCTGCTGGCCGACCGCAAGGCAGCTTTGATGATTTCCATCAACTCCATCATTATTTCGGTGATGATGTCTTTTCTGTTCAATAAATTCGACGACAATCCCCAGCTCTTGCTCCCCACCGCGCTAATGGCTGGCGTGAGTCTGCTTACCATCACTTTCGCCGTGCTTTCCACCCGGCCCACCATCAAGCCCAAATCCGCTACCGCCCCGGCGGGCAGTTCGGACTCGCTCGACTTGCTTTTCTTCGGCGACTACCTGTCACTGTCGCCCGAGGCGTACCGGACAAAAATGAAGGAACTGATTACCAGCAACGACAAACTGTACGATAGCCTGATCGACAACATTTATATTCAGGGCCAAGTAGTTGGGCGGAAGTTCAGGCTGTTGGCCGTTGCCTACAACGTGTTCATGTACGGCTTTCCCGTGGTGATTATTGTTTACCTCTTGGCGATGTATCTCTCCTAGTTTTTCAGCCCTTTGATTACTACATTTTTACCTTTGGCTTTGGTAAAGAGGGACTTTACTTTGTCGACGTCGCCAATCGTTTCGTAAAACTCGTCGAAATATTTGAGCGTCCGCTTCACGTAATCTGGCCGCAGATTCGGGTTTTCGCGGTACAGGGCGTACACCTGCGGCTTGATGCGGTCAAATTTCTCAAAGACCGTCTGGAACAGTTCATCCGAATAGTTAAGTCCCCGGTAGAGTCTCTGCCGGGTGGAGCGCAGCCCGAGTTCGGGGGCGGGATGCGCGTACCTAGCCTCCACGATACCCGCGTGGTCGAAGTCGTAGGCAACGGGCATGGGCAGTCCGGTGGCCCGTTCCAACAGCTTGATGTTGTGCTGATAAGGAACGGACCAATCGGTATTCCCGATCATGTACTGAAAAACCGCCAGCGTAGCCATCCCTTCGTGGTCGGCCAAATTTTCGGTGGTTTTGCGTTCTTTGGTCCGAAGGGAGGTGCTGTGACGTTCCGCCAGCGCGTCCTCATCCTCGATTAGGAACCCTAAACTGGTTTCCGGCGACCTTCTTCGGGCAGAATCCTCATAAGTGACCGCTACCAGCCGCGCTTTGAAGCTATAATCGGTCAGTAAGTTGTAGAGTTTATAGACCAAGTACTCGCGTTCGACATCTTCTTCGTCGCGACAGCGCGTCACGAGTTTGAGTTTGTCTTGGTTTTCGAATACAGTTCCCTTGATTTTCTTTTTGGGAAAATTCAACAGCAACGGCGGCAAATTGCAGTTGGCCGAGGCACGTCGGAAATTGCCCCTGGCCTTCATTTTCAGGGGGAGTTGGACTGAATCTCGCCCGGCGACCGCGTAGGTCAGGGTAGCGTCGTGGTACGCAGGGTCGTCGCCCCGGTCTTTTTGGATGGCTCGAAAATCCGCCAGGATTTTAATAGTCAGTACATTATCGGAAGCAAACAGTCGGGCTGCCTTGGTTTCCGGTACCGGCGTTTGCGCGTA